>JASFBI010000054.1 GCA_030149595.1 Desulfobacterales bacterium | reverse complement strand
TAAATTGTTATATGTTTTAGTATTCGCTAAAATATTGGAGAAAAAGTTAAATATAAAGATATTATCTGCTATAAAGTTATAAATCATAAAGTGTAACAAAATATTTTTTGTTGTATAACAGTTATGATGATTTGGAGAAATCAGAGAATTATTTTTGACATTTGCTATTTATGATGGCTAAGGTTAAAAATCAATACAGAAAAAAGCGTGCTTTTAAAAGTTTTGCTACTTTTTACAATTTTTATTTTTTTTTGGATAGTTCCATAAATTTATGATTATTAATACTCAAATTATCACTTATTTTATTTGTTCAGTCATAACCCTTATAATTGGGTTTATTACTGCTCTTTTCAGGTTCTGTGATCAGTACAGGTACTATTATTTTATCTGTTCATCTGTTTTTTAAACTTATAACATGTTAATTTTTTCCTTAAGGAGGATGCAGTGAGATTTAAACTCATATTTATTATTATTAACTATTTATTGATTTTAACATTGGTAACATCAATAAAATGCATAGCCAAGGAGAGTGAAAAGAATCTATTTACTCTTGATGAGAGTATTTCACTGGCTTTATCAGAGTTTTCATCGATCAAGGTAAGAAAAGAGTCCATTATCAAGGCCAATATGGTTAAAAAAAAAGCTATGGCAAGTTTTTTGCCCGTATTAAGTACAAGCTACGGATATAGATATTTAAATGAACCCCACAGAATAAAAAATATTGAGCTTGGAGCACCTTTCCCAATAATCCCCAAAATGCTGCTTAATACTGAACAGAATTATCAATGGAAAACTACCATAAAACAGCCTGTGTTTGCAGGGTTTGCACTAAGCAGCGCCTATAAACTGTCAAAAGCAGGTATAGATATATCAAAGCTTGAACTTGAACTCGAAAAACTCTATATTGCTCTTAAAGTTAATGAATCCTATTTTGGAATTCTAAAAGCTCAAAAAACATTGGATGTTGCAAAAAGTGCGTTAATTCAACTTAAAAAACACGTTAACCAGACACGTAATTTTTTTGAAACCGGTATCATTCCCAAAAACGACCTATTAAAAGCAGAAGTTGAACTAAGTAATACTCAATATAATTTAACAAAGGCAAAAAATGCAAAAAAAATTGCCAGGCTTGCCTTTAATATTCTTCTATCCAGGCCTGTTAATGCCTCTGTTGATGTTTTTGATATACTCATTTACAAACCAATCAAATTTGATTTTGAAACTTGTTTTACAAAAGCATTAAATCAAAGGCCTGATATAAAAATACTAAATGCCAAACTCAAACAGACAGAACTTATGATAAAAATTGCAAGAAGCAGTTATTATCCTCAAATAGGCATTAGAGCTGACTACATAAAAGAAGGTGACAAATCAGATGTTTCCGGAAGCGATTATCACCTTCCTGAATCATGGCAATTTGCAGCAGAAGCATCATGGACATTATGGGAGTGGGGAAAAACATCTTTTGAAGTAAATGAGAAAAAGAGCGAAAAACAGCAGTTAAAATATATAATATCAGAACTCAAAAACAGTATCAGTCTGCAGGTAAATCAGGCAATTTTAACCCTGGAAAATACAGCAAAAAACATTGCTACTACAGAAAAAGGGGTTTCCCAGGCAAAAGAAAATTTAAGAAGCAGCCATGACCGTTATAATAATAATCTTACAACATCCACAGAAGTACTTGATGCTCAAACACTTTTAACACAGGCAAAGCTTAACTATTATAGTTCTTTGTATAATTATAACCTGGCGATAGCCCAGCTTGACCATGCAATGGGCAATCATTTTCAAAGCCCTGAAAAGTAAAAAAAGAGATGCTTTTTTATAACATACATGGCAGATTTATCTGCCACAACAAAAATTAAAAACTCTCATTATTACGGTTTGTTGGACAGAGTTTCATATAAATACATGAATAAGGAGAAAAATATGTCAACAGATAGATACATTTATTTTTTAAGGATCTGGGCAGGAAAAGATGTTTAAATGACAACTGCATTTATTACATTTCAGGCTATGACTACCTGGTTTCGCCCCTGTTTTTTAGCTTTATACAATGCTTTATCAGCAAGGTTAATAAGCTCGGTTTTGGTTATATTATTATTATCAAAAACAGCAACTCCCTGGCTTACTGTTATTTTTATTTTAATATCTTTTTTATATTCAAAGACAGTTTCTTCTATCCCCCCCCTTATACGTTCAGATATTATTAGAGCTGTTTCTCCAACTGTCTCAGGAAGTATGCAACAGAACTCCTCGCCTCCGTATCGTGCAAATATATCAGATGTCCTAATGATTTTTGCTATTATTTTTGTAAAAGCTTTAAGGATATAATCTCCTGCAAGATGCCCGTATTTGTCATTAACTTTTTTAAAAAAATCAATGTCAAGTATTATAAGGCTAAATCTCTTTTTATATCTGTTGCATCTTTCAATCTCTTCTTCAAGTTTTGTTTCAAAATACTTTCTGTTGTATATGTTTGTAAGGCCATCTTTTGCCCCCATATCCAGTAGTTTTCTTTCATAGGATGCGATTTTTGTTACATCACTAACCATAATGTAAAGGTATTCAATGGATTTATCCTCTTTTCTCAATGGCCCTATAATACAATCCTGACACATATTGTCAAATAATGTTACAAATGATGAAATAGGTTTAAAGGGAAATATAGTTTTATATAATTTATAAGTAATAAAGAAGGTGTTTCCAAAGGCAAATACAGATTTACAGCTTCTGTTAAACCATTTTATATCTAAGTTTGGATAAAAATCAAAAATTGATTTACCAACAAGTGTATCACAGGAAACATCACTATGGATTTCCATCCATCTGTTCCATTTTACAACTTTAAGTTTTAAATCTAAAATAACAATTCCCACATTTACCATGTGGAAAATTTGTTCATAAATCATAAATAGGACTCCATAAATTTACCCAGAGCTTTTTTAAGCCAATCAAAAGATTCATCGTTTGTAAGGAGTAAAAGAAAACCCTCAATATTTTTTTCATTGAACGTAAATGTAGTTTTCATAACAAGTCCTGTTTTATCTTTATCTGTGTGATAAGAGAGGCAGACTTTATTTGATGTATCAGACGGAAATATATCAGGAGGAGAGTATGTAACATAAGTATTGAGTAAGGATGTAATTTTGCCTATACAGGCTCCTATTAAAATATTGCCTATTTCTATTAAAATTTCATTAACAGGAACTTGCTCTGAAGAGTCATTGGAATTTATATCATCAGAATGATCTAATATTGTAGAGATTTCATCATCATTTATATCAGGAAAAACAAGTAATCCTGAACCATTGTATTCCCCAAAAAATTTTTGTTCTATAATTTTTGTGTTTTTTTTTAAATCTATTAAGTTATTAATATATGAATCAAGGTTTTCAGCACTGATAGTTTTTATATCAGGAACACTTAAAATAACATAAATATCTATTATTTCAGATAAATCAGCTGTGGCATTTCCAAATGCGATATTCATTATTTCCTGTAGTATATCTTTTTGATCCTCTGTAAATATCTCATTTTTATCTGCATCCATCACATTTACCCCTGACTTTTTTTTATTTTACTCTCAGATTTTGTTAATATGCCGCTAATAGCTTCTGGAGATGCTGGTTTTTTAATGACACTAAATGCACCACTTCCCATTACAGTTTCTATGGATTTTGCCTGTATATCAGCTGTAACAACAATAACAATGGCTTTGGCATCTATCTCTTTGATTTTTATTAAAGCATCATATCCATCCAAAACAGGCATGGTGAGATCAAGAAATGTAACATCAGGGGAAACAGTACTGAACTTTTCTACTCCTTCCTGCCCATCACGGGCTTCTGTAATTTCATAAGAGCCATGTTCAGATAGTGATTTAATTAGCATTTTTCTTGCAATGGGAGAATCATCTACAACAAGGATAGATTTAATCATTTATTTTTCCCTATTTGGAAATTATTTTATAAATTTTTATGACATGTACAAATTGCAGAAATAGACCTTCCCCTGCATGTTAAGAGACCTTTGAATAATAGCAATTATCAAAGTTGATCTCTAATAAAATCTTTTATGTTAGAATAGATAAATTCATTAAAACAGGAAATATATTTTACAAACACAAAGGGGTTTAAAATATTAATATAAACTGGTGAGAATAATAAACTCAGCTAAAACTTTAACATATATTTTTTTGATAAGCCACAGATTTTTTTAAAAATAGTTATGGGTTTTCAATGGTTTTCCAAAAAGAAAATTTATCAAATCTGAATATGTACTGCTTTTTTCAATTAAAACATCTCTTAAATGGTGGTCATAGGCAACTATCTCATTGATTTCCTGTTTAATTTCATCACTGTTTCTGTTTTTATAAATAAAACTTAAGTTATTTAGTTTCTCATATGAACATTTTTGTTGATGATCATTTATCAGTTCCCAAAGTGTCTTTGTATTTTCTAAAATATCTTTTCTTGTAAGCCTGTTTTTATTGTAAATGTCTATTATCTCTTTTGTATTTTTACAAAAAAGCACTCTGCATTCAAGGGGTCTTGTTTTATAAATATCACATCCTTTTAAAGCACTATTGTAAAATATACATTCACTTGACAGAGGTTTGGCTGCTATTTTGATAATATCTGATTCAGCAGGAGAGAGTCTGTTTTTTATGTTATCAAAAGCAGGTTCTCCTTCTCTTATTGTAAACAGATTTTTAAGTGGTATACAGCCATTTACAATAAGGCTTTTATCTTCTGTATGCAGTGCAGGCCCTCCTTTTTTGCAGCAGGTTCCGCATCTTTCGCATCTATCTATCCGATTTTTTATTTTATTGCAGTTCATATAGTTTTTTTTTATAAAGTCGATTTAAACTCTTTTTATTAAACAGTACCCGACAGGCTGTTACAGAATGAAAATTTCTATCTAACAGAGAAACTTACGAGAAAGACAGTTTCGTTCAAGCACTAAACAAAAAAAACCGCTGCTTTTATCAAATAGGAAAATTGTTTTTCCCCTCTGAAAGCAGCGGTTTTTTTATAAAATATTTCAGATAATTTCCAATCCGAACTCTTTTTTACTCTTTGGAAGCTGCCCTAAGTTTAAGAATTTCATATTTACTCAAAAGCTCTTTTTCAAGACGGGCATGAAGCTTTTTTGCCTCTTCTGGAAATGTTTTATGCAATGCAGCATATCTGACTTCACCGGATAAAAATTCCTGAAGAGTGCCATCTGGTGTTTTAGAATCCAGAATAAAGGGGTTCTTCCCTAACTCTTTTATAGCTGGATTGTACCTGTAAAGAGGCCAGTAACCGGATAGGACAGCAAGCTTTGCCTCTTCCTGGCTCTTTCCCATTCCTTTTTTAATTCCATGATTTATGCAGGGCGAGTATGCAAGAATAAGTGACGGACCGTTATAACTTTCAGCCTCTGACATGGCTTTTACCAGCTGCTGTTTGTTTGCACCCATGGAAACACTTGCAACATAAACATAGCCATAGGTCATTGCAATACTGCCTAAATCCTTTTTAGCAGTCTTTTTACCTGAAGCAGCAAACTTTGCAATGGATCCTGTTGGAGTGGCTTTTGATGATTGCCCACCTGTATTTGAATACACTTCTGTATCATAAACAAGAATATTTATATCCTCTCCTGTTGCAAGGATATGATCAAGCCCTCCAAAAGCTATATCATATGCTGCACCATCACCTAAGAAAACCCAGTAAGACTTTTTAGTAAAATGTTTGGAAAAGCCTGCTATTTTATTAAGAAGGGAATTATCTTTTGTATTACTTAAAATTGATTTTAACTGATCTCCAAATTTCTTTGATAGCTGAGGATCATTTGCATTTTCTGCCCAGCCTTTTAATGCTGTTTTTATTTCTGAATCAATATCTGTGTTTAATGCTTTTTCCACTAAAGATATCAGCTGATTTCTAAGCTGTGCTGCACCAAGCAGCATACCATATGTAAATTCTGCAGGATCTTCAAACAGGGAGTTGCCCCATGTGGGTCCAAATCCTTCTTTATTAGTACAGTATGGAGTAGTGGGGGCTGATCCTCCCCAGATAGAAGTACAGCCTGTGGCATTACCTATTACCATTCTTTCACCAAAAAGCTGGGTGGCTAATTTAGCATAGGGAGTTTCACCACACCCGGCACAGGCCCCTGAAAACTCCATAAGAGGTTGGTAAAACTGGCTGCCTTTAACTGTATTTCTTTTTAACAGGTTGTCATAAATTGGCAGGGTTTCAGCAAATTTATGATTAGCTACCTGGAGTCTGGTTTGGGTGTTTAAAGGCTGCATGATAAGTGCCGGTTTTTTTGCAGGACAGATATCAGCACAGTTACCACACCCTAAACAGTCCAGTGTACTTACCTGAATTCTGAATTTATAGCCCTTTAACTCTTTTCCTGTAGCATCTTTTGTTTCAAAATCTGCTGATGCGTTTTTAAGGTCAGAATCTTTTAACAGAACAGGTCTGATTGCTGCGTGGGGACAAACCATTGCACACTGATTACACTGAATACAATTATCTGCTATCCATTCGGGAACATCAATGGCCACTCCTCTTTTCTCATATTTTGAAGTGCCGACAGGAAAGATTCCATCAATGGAAAAGGCACTTACAGGAAGTGAATCACCTTTTTGTGCAAGAATGGGCCTGATAACATTTTTAACAAAATCAGGTTCATCAACAGATCTGTCTGTTACAGTTTCTTTATTTATCCATGAATCAGAATATGTTATCTCTTCAAGATTATCCAGCGTTCTGTCAACAGCTTCATGGTTCATATTTACAATGGAGTCACCCTTTTGGGAAAACATTTTTGTTATCTCTTTTTTCAGTAAAGAGATAGCCTCTTCAACAGGTATTATGTTAGCCAGTTTAAAAAATGCTGTTTGCATTATCATATTTATTCTACCGCCAAGACCTATTGACGATGCTATTTTTTCAGCATTAATATTGTAAAATTTGATTTTTTTTGAGGCAATAACAGATTTTAATCCAGCAGGAAGCATCTCATCAATATTTTCCTGTGTGTAGTTTGAGTTCAAAACAAAGGTTCCACCCTCTTTGATTCCCTCTAAAACATCATATATTTCTAAATAATTTGATTTATGGCAGGCAATATAATCAGCTGAATCAATGAGGTATGTTGATTTTATAGGTGTTTTACCAAATCTTAGATGGGAAAGGGTAATTCCGCCTGATTTTTTTGAGTCATAGGCAAAATATGCCTGGGCAAAAAGGTCAGTGTTGTCACCTATTATTTTAATGGCAGTTTTATTGGCACCTACTGTTCCATCTGCTCCAAGCCCCCAAAATTTACACTGCACAGTATCTTCAGAAGCAACATTATAACCTGCTTCATAATCTAAGGATGTGTGACTAACATCATCTGTAATACCGATTGTAAAATGATTTTTCGGTCCTGCTGAGTTCATGTTGTCAAACACAGCTTTTATCATTGATGGAGTAAATTCTTTAGACCCTAAACCATATCTGCCTCCTACTATAGTGGGCATCTCCCCACGTTCCATAAAAGCTGTGCAAACATCCTGATACAAAGGATCACCTATTGCTCCCGGCTCTTTTGTTCGATCTAAAACTGTAATTCTACTGGCTGTAGCAGGAATTTTTGCAAGAAGATCATCAATGGAAAAAGGTCTGAAAAGACGAACTTTTACCAATCCCACTGATTCATTGTTTGCATTCATATGATCTACAACCTCTTCAATGGCTTCACAGGATGAACCCATTGAAATTATAACACGCTCTGCATCTGGATCTCCCACATAATCAAACAAATTATAATATCTGCCGGTAATATCACCAACTTTTTTAAGATATTTTTTTACTATATTAGGGATTTCTTTATAATAATTATTAACAGTTTCCCGTCCCTGGAAATATATATCCGGATTTTGGGCGGTTCCTCTGATTTCCGGCCGTTCAGGGTTTACAGCTCTTTTCCTGAAAGCGTCAAGGGCTTTATAATTAACCAGTTTTGCCATATCTTCATAGTCAATCATCTCAATTTTTTGAAGCTCGTGGGATGTTCTGAACCCATCAAAAAAATGAATAAAAGGGATACTCCCTTCTATTGCTGCAAGATGTGATACAAGACCGATATCCATAACTTCCTGCACCGAAGATGATGCCAGAAGTGCAAAACCTGTTTGTCTTACTGCCATAACATCCTGATGATCACCAAAAATAGAAAGAGCATGACCTGCTATTGCTCTTGCTGTAACATGCATAACGCCTGGTAATAATTCCCCTGCTATTTTATACATGTTTGGGATCATAAGTAAAAGTCCCTGGGATGCTGTAAATGTTGTTGTAAGCGAACCTCCTGCAAGTGAGCCATGTACAGATGCAGCAGCTCCTGCTTCTGATTGAAGCTGTCTTATAAGAAGTGGTTGACCAAATATGTTTTTCCGGTCATTGGCTGCCCATTCGTCAGCAATTTCACCTATTGGCGATGACGGCGT
>JASFBI010000053.1 GCA_030149595.1 Desulfobacterales bacterium | reverse complement strand
AATCAATTCATTTCCACCAGGCATTACTGTTTCGTAAAATTCATCAAAATTATCTCACACAAAAAGTGTTACTTTATGCCAGTAATATAAACCTGCCTGTTTTACCTGATGACTGTTTATGGAAAAACCAAGAGGCCTTACAACAGGCAGGCAGGCTTTTGCACCAAGACATGTTCTTCCTATATTTCCGGTATTCCAATGAATCTCAGGGGATAGCAGAACAACATGCCTTTTATACGTCTCAGAAACCTTGGAAAAACTGTCTTTATTGTTTGCCTGCATTAAAACTCACGGGGCTTACAAATTATTTCCCGAATTTTCATACTAAAAAGCTCAGATTGCCCTGCAGGTTTTATAACCAGTGAGGCATCAGCTCCTTTTGCGGTTCCACCAATGGCAATAATATCACTACCTGATAAAGCCCCTGCATCAGCAGCCATTATGGTTATTTCAACAGCAACCTTTACACCATGACCAAAAAGCCTGAGGGTATCTGCAATTAACAATACAGGATACATTCCAGTATATTTTTTTGAAAGAGACCTTTCAACACCAGATAAAGCATGTGTTGCTGATACAACGGTAACACCCTGCGATTCAAGATCCTTCCTTACATTATCAGGCATAACCTTTTTAAAAGGTTCTCTTAAACCACAGTGATAAGTAACTGCTGTCAACTTAAAACCATGAAAAAGCTTCAATGCTTTATAAGCTGTATCTCCTGATGTAGTTGCCACAACAACTTCAGTAATACCAAGCTTCTTTGCTTTTTCGTAGCTAAGCTTTAAAGTTTCATCAGTATTACCTTTACCCTGATTCTCAAAGTACATAAACATTCCTGTTTTTTATTATGTTAACTTACTACATTCAAAAATATATCAACATTATCTCTTTTTCGTTGAAATTTATTTGCGGGATCCTCTTTGTCAGGTTCTCCCAAAGCAACTCCTATGATAATCCTTTTTGAATCTTCAATCTTACAGATATTTCTTAAAATATCCGGGAAATGAACTGAAACAGCAAGAATACATGTCCCAAGTCCTATATCATGGGCAAGCAGACAAAAAGTCTGAAGAAAAAGCCCGGTATCTAACATTGAATATGGAAGAGAAATACTTTTATCCACAGTTATAAGTAAAAGAGCTTGTGCATTAAAAAATGAGATCATCTCTTTATAATAGTCAGATCTTTTTTCAAGATCATCACGGCCGATACCTAATGACTCAAAAACACTGATTCCCACATCTCTATACCTGCCTTTCTGTAAAGCAGGCCACGCCTGAGGCATCTCAACATCAGGGTTTGCCTGCTTTCCTGCATCAAGAGCCTTTAGATTCTCATCTTTTAATCTCTTTAATGCATCTCCTCTAACAGCTAAAAATTCCCAGGGCTGCGTATTGCCCCATGACGGTGACCATAGTGCTTTACCAACCAGTTTTTTAATAGTTTCCTCTGATACAGAGCCATTAGTAAACCTGCGTATACTTCGTCTTGTTAAAACAGCATCATGTAAATCCATAAAATCTCCTCCTGTATGAAAATATATTTCCTCTTGATTATAACGCCACTAACAAAATTTAACCTGTTTAACCGGTTAACTATTACAAATAATAATGTTTTTTCTGCTTTTCCTAATTCTACAGATATTGTCTTAAAAATTCTCTTTGAGACGGTGTAATAACTGTATGTATACGTAATTCATACATACGTTTTATTGCATCTTCAGCATTAAGCAACTCTTTTTTTGCAAGCCATGCAGCAATTACTGTTCCTGTCCGCCCTCTACCCTCAAGGCAATGAACAGCAACAGCATTTTTTTTACCAACACATGTATTTATAAAACCAATTGCTCTGTCCATTCCAGATTCTGAAGGGGGCATACAGTCATCGATAGGTTCATGATGATGCAAAAAGCCGGCTTTCTTATGGGATTTACCATAAAGATCATCTTCTGTAAGGGTTAAAATTGCATCTATACCTAACTTTTTTAACACCTTATAGGTACTTTTCAACTTTAAAGCCCAGGATTCCCCCATTGCCGCAACCTTATAATCTGCGATATAACCAAACCTAATCTCATTTAAAATCTGAATTTCATCATTATTCATTATGACTTTAACAATTTAGTTGTTATCTAAACTTTATGATAGATATTTTTAATATCTCATACTAAAAAACTTATCAATATTTTTGTCATTTTTTTACCGAATAAGCTACTGCTTTATCCCAGTCTAAAGGAAGAGGGGGCTGGATGTGTTTCTGAAAATTTCTGCATCTTTTTCTATACTTACATATTTTACAAACCTCAATATGCTTTTTAGGCCAATTTTTTTTTCTTATACAAAGAATATAACTCAAAAAAACCTCTCTTTTGATTTTATAATAAAATAACAAGCCTAAAAGAAGTTGAGACAGGCTTAGCTCTTATTCAGCTATTCACTACCATGAAAATTAGAACTAAGAGACGGGAAATACTCATCAGGTTTTTTTTACAGCTGTTCACATCAAACACCTGCACAGGCTGTGTACTAACTAAAATTTTTATTCTGCTGCACAAGCAAGTAGTACTCATAGGTTTTTTTCATGCCTGATAGAAAAGGGGTATATTTAAAGTTTAACTTTTCCTCAATCATGGTTCCTGAATATATAAGGTGGCTGTTTAAAGGAAAAGGAAGGGGCACACCTTTTTTATTAATCTCCTCCACACTCCTTTTTTCTATATTTATTTTTTTACCACTGATCTCTTCAAATACCTGAATCATTCTTCTATATGAAACAAGTTCCGGAGCTGATATATTAAATGCCTTGTTAAAAAGATCGGTATTACAAAAAGATTTTACAATAACTTTTACTACATCAGTAACATAAACAAAGCTGAAAAGAGCAAGTTCATTATCCGGCAGAACAACTGTTTTATTCTCTTTTATTAAATCAAAAAAGTATGTTTCCCTTGGAGCATAATTATATTCCCCATATATAATAGCAGGACGAAAAGATGTGTATGGAATCTTCTTTTTTCTGCATAAATCATTTAATTTACACTCGCTCAACCATTTATTATATCCATAATCTGCGTACTGGCCGAGTTCTTTCTGAGGAGCTGAAAGCTTTGGAGCATCTTCACCTATTGGATAATCTAATATATTATCATAAATAGTTGTTGTGCTGATAAATATATAATGTTTTAATTTTCCGGGAATACTGTTTAACATAATCTCAATATGATCTGGCGTATATGCACAAAAATCCACCACAACATCCCACTCTTTATCCGGTATTATCTCTTTTATCCGGTTACTATCACATCTATCACCAACAAGTTCCGTAACACCATTCATATTTAAAGGCATATTTCCACGATTATAAACAAAAATATTATAACCTTTTGCATTTAAAAGCTCTTCAACCAATACCCTTCCTGCAAAATAACTGCCTCCTATAATTAAAACGTTCTTCATGTTGAATCTCCTTTTTGTTTAGCTTATAAATACAAATAGCAATATATTCTTTATTTTGCTATTTTATTTTTATCCCAGCCATACATCCCGCTGTTTAAGAGCTACATCACAAATTTTACTATGAACAACAGGGCCATGATCAAGAAGAAAATCACTTTTTGAATCAGAAATACCCTGATTATACAACTCCTTTATAACCTGAGCACATCTATCCTCTATAATACTCTCTTTTTTTTTATAATCATCAGATGCAATTAAAAAATCGATATTTTCAAATAAAAACCTTCCAAGTATGGGAAGAGATGCAACTGCCATATGTTTCCATTTATAAAATGGAGTATAATGTCTGTTTAACAAAAATACCATGGAAATGATATCTGAACAAAATTGCGTTTGTGCATAAAGAGCAGGAAAATACTGTTTTCTCCTGACAGAACGCATAAAGTTATACTGTCCAGATTGAGCACATGTCATACATTTACCAGCAATTTTTACAAGCCTTACATCTTCAGGATAGAATTCCATAAGTTTATTTCTAATTTTTGTAAATTCTCCAAAAGAATCAAAAAATACTTTCCCATTTGTACATTTTGAAAGAAACTCTTCCGGCAAATTAAGCCACTTTTCAAGAGTATCCGGCACATCCGAAACTCCTATACCTCTTCTATAAAATTCACCAATCCCATGCACACCAACTCTCCCGCTGCCCCATCTACTTAGAAGCCGGTTATAACCTTTAAAAGTTCCGGGCAACTTCTCATACTCCAACTCAAGTTGTTGTCCTATTGTTCTGTAATCATCTTCATTTAACCATAAACAAAATCCAGGCCCCCAGTCATGATCCTGTGACACATCATCATCAAACCCATAACATTCAGAACCTTCCCCCACAAGACCTGCTGCAATTCTATTTTTAAATTCAGGAAATTTTTCTTCTATCATTTTAACACCATATGACAGGTAATACTGCTCTGAAAGCTCTATCCCTTGCATATCATAAATCTTCCGATACAATTAAGCATAAATATAGTTATCTGCCAGGCTATGCAGATAGTTTTTATGAAAAAACCTCTCTCATTTAACACTATCTTTTTTTCTCAGAATCATTAGTTTCTTTATCTCTACTTGTCACCTGACAAGATTTTTTAAGTCAAGTTGATATGCCAAATTTTGGAAGTATGTACAACTGCATCAAAAAATAAAAACCCAGTATTAAAAGAAAAAACAGTAAACCTTTCATTTTGACTCCCTATTATGCATCTAAACAACAATAGTAACGAATAGAAAAAGACCTGCATGGCCGGAGCATGGTTATTCTTTATCGGCCACAACAAAAATTGAAACTCTCATGATTATGGTCTATTGGACAGAATTTCATATAAAAAACCATAGCTTTTGTTCAGGACATTACTTAAAAATATCATGCACCTACCTTGTTAATCCACTGTCTTAAAGCATTTAAAATCTTTAATTTTTTTTCCTTATTTGTCATGAAAAAACCTGAAACAACTTCAAGTTTTATCCAGGCCATCTCTTTTGAATGTTGACTCAAAATACTACTATCTTCATCAGCTTTTTCAACAGGTATCTCACTCTTAAACTGATCTTCAAAACACTCTGCAAGCAGTTCGACCCAGTAATCAGGGCAGACACTGCCTTTTACAGTTGTTAATCTGATCCAAGGCTGAGAAACCACATCATAATCAGAATTATAATCAGAATCCGGTTCTAACTCTGAGTTTGTCCCAATTTGCTCTACTGAATAACAGTCAAGGCCAAGAACAACTTCCGATAAAGAATAGCTATAAAGCTTTTCATGGTAAGGGTAGTAATACCGGTCAAGAAGTGTCTGTATCATTTCCCTTGCAATTTTCTTTTTATATAAAGATTCACCTGATTCAGTGCAGTTTAAAACAACATTATTTAAGTCTTCATCTGTAAAATCAGAGCACTCATTCATATCTATAAAAAGTTTAGAAATTAACGAGGTGACTTGTCTTACAACCTCGCTTTTTAAAGCAAATATTTCAAAAGCACCGGTATCAGCATATTCTATAATCTGTTCAGAAGTTGCTATAGATATTTCATCAAGCTCTCTGGGAACACGTTTTCCGGCACTGGATACAGATATTAAAACAGGTAATTTCCGTTTCATTTTATTTAATTTCCCGATTTTTTATATTATGAATATTAAGCTATATTTTTAACCAGACAAACTGCCATTCTTTTTTTATGTAAGGTTTTTAAATGAATAAAACAGAGAATTTTGAAAAACTTGAATATTACAACATGAAAATTATTGAAAAATTTAATATAACCGCTATTAGTTAAAGTATTATATTTCATTTGACATACATCCTAAAAAAAAGCGCCAAATAAAACCTTCTATTCTTTGTAAATCAGCCTGACCCTAATATCTTAATAGTTAAAGACTGATTTACTTATCCTGCAGGCTGTTACAAAACACTAATCTATCCAAATTTCTACGTTGAAAAAATTTCCAGTTTCCCAACAACCCGCCAACTCATCTCTCAAAAAAAGTAAATAAATAAATCAACATTTGTAACTCATCTATTTATTTTTTTATAAACTCTTTAGATAATTATCTACAAATACCTGGTTTTTATCATCTGTAACTTTTCCTGGTATAATTCCGGCAGCAATTTCCATTGAAACATCTATAAGCTCACCTTTAAAACGGCTCTTTGCTTGTTCTATCTGATACTCAACCCTGCGCTTTGCCTCTTCCATCATATATTGACCCTCTTTTTTTGCACTATCAATCAACTCTTTTTTTCCCTGTTCTGCCTGGTGTAATATTTTAGCTTTTAACTGAGATAAGCGATCGCTACTCTCTTTTATCTGCTTTTTTGCTTTTTCATTATCATCAAGCATTTTCTCTCTTTTTCCTTCAAGAGACAAAACATCTTTTTCAATGGAGTCTTTTTTTGTACCAAGAAAAGTCATTAAAGGATTTTTACCAAACTTTATTATTATAAAAGCAAGAATAAAAAAGTTTACCCACATCATAACAGTATCATACGTAGGTCTCCACACATCTATGTTTTCTGCAGCAGATGCAAAATCACATAAAAATATAAGGAAAAAAATAGAAAAAAAGAACGTTCTGCAAAAAAAACTGACACCTATTTTCATGGAACCTACCTCCAACTCAAAACCTTATCAATAATGCTCAAAGAAAGAATTTCAGCTTCTTTGCCAAGAAATTTTCTGGCTTCCGTTATTTTATTTTCTATTTCAACTTCAACTTTACTTTTTAGTTGAGAAACGTCTTTTTTACTTGCAAGATAAACCTTAGTTACTTCAACCTTAGATCCATCTTCAAGTTTTTTTCTCAGAGCATTAGCCTCTTTTCTATCTGCTAACTCAATATCATCAAGCTGTTTTTTAATTTCTTCTGTTTCTTTTTCAAAACTATCTATTTCACACTGAACCTTATCAAAATATTCGTCCCTTTCCTGCATTACACTATTCAAAGGACGAAACATTATTCTGTTCATTATAAACATAAAAATCAAAAAAGAAATCAATTGAACGATCAAGGTTTCATTAATACTAATTAACGCAATATTACTTATTATATGCATTACCTTTTTCCACAATCATTTAAATGCTAAAATACGACTTTCTAAAAAAAGATTTTGGATAGTGATAACTATCACCTCTATATAACATAATACACAAAAAAACTTAGCACTTAAACCAAAATTCTTTTACACAAAAAAGTATATAAAACAAAACCTTTTTAAGAAAATTTAAATATCATAATAAAAAATTATGATCTATATTTCTATGGACTTCCTTCATCTTGCTGAAATCCATACACACAATCCAAAAATTTACACAACAAATAATAGCAGTAAAGCAATTACAAGTGAATAAATACCCGTTGACTCTGATACAGCCTGCCCTACAAGCATGGTTCTTGTTAAAAGCCCTGCTTCCTGAGGATTTTTACCAATTGCTTCACAGGCTTTTGCTGCTGCCATCCCCTCGCCTACACCAGGACCGATTGCACCTAAACCCATAGAAAGTCCTGCTCCCAAAAAAGCTGCTGCCTTAACGATATCTACTCCCGCAATAGCCATTTTAACCTCCTGAAGAATTAGAAATAAAATTTAAATAAGTTATAAGCATACTTCATATCAAATTAGAGACCTGCATATTAAATCCAAAATCTGAACAAAATAATGACAACCTTATTAAATTTACATTTCTTAAATTATAAAAAACAACATTCTATTAAACTTAAATTACTTTATACAACAAAAATCAACACCAAGGCTATTACAAGAGCATAAATACCTGTTGATTCAGCTACAGCCTGCCCCACAAGCATTACCCTTGTGATGCCTGCTGTAGCATCTTTATTTCTTGAAATAGCACTAACTGCACTACGTGCTGTAATACCCTCACCTATGCCAGGCCCGATTGCTCCAACCCCCATACAAATACCTGCAGATAATAGTGCCATGGCTGAAGACATAGTGTCTGAAGCCGGCATAAACTTAAACATTAAAATAAAACTTACAAGCAAGCCATAAATTGCAGTAGTCTGAGTTACTGCCTGACCTAAAAGCATAATATTTGTAACAGACTGAGAACATGAAGGCTGACGAGCAATCCCTTCACAACTGGTCTCAGCAACAAGCCCCCCTCCAATACCTGACCCTATAGCCCCCAGACCTGATGCAAGTCCTGCCCCAAGAATTGCAGCCCAGGTAGGATTAACAGGCCGATCTGAAAAATTAGTAAACAACAATATAAATGATGTAACTAAAGCAAATATTGCAGGTGTCTGGCAAACAGCTGATCCAATAAGCATATTAGTAGTCAGCTTGTTAGACACACCAGGCTGCCTTGACATACCGATACAGGCAGCACCAGATGGATATCCTGATCCCACGCCTGACCCTATAGCACCTAACCCCATACACAAACCAGCTGACAATACCACTGCAACTGTAATATAAGTAGGATTCGTAAAAGTTGTAAAAAGAAGCAGCATCGCTATGACAAGAGCAAAAATTGAAGCAGAC
>JASFBI010000052.1 GCA_030149595.1 Desulfobacterales bacterium | reverse complement strand
AGGTGGCGAAGTAACTTGCGGCGATAAATGCTCATGGGTTCAGGCATAGTTAAAGTCAGCCGAGATCCTTTATAAGCACAAATAAAGGCCAGGGCAATACCGGTATTTCCACTTGTTGGTTCAACAATTCTTGTTTCAGCATTAATCAGGCCTTCTTTTTCAGCTGCTTTAATCATGGCATGACCTATTCGGTCTTTTACACTTCCCAGAGGATTAAAAAATTCAAGTTTGGCAAGTATTTCTACATCATCAACTCCCTTGATTAAACTGTTTAATTTTACAATGGGAGTTGATCCTATTGTGTGGCTTATGTTTTTATATATCATGCTTTCTCCTTTTTCCACATGCTTAGTGAACTTTTAACATTATTTATATATAAGACGTGGTTCATCAAGAAAGATTTTAGTATCAGGAGGAATGGATTTTATCAGCCAGACATTTCCGCCTACCACAGACCTTTCACCAATAACAGTATCACCCCCTAAAATAGTTGCACCAGAATAAATAATTACACCTTTTTCAATGGTTGGATGGCGTTTCAATCCCCGCAGGGATTCACACTTATTACTGGGAAGAGACAGGGCTCCCAGTGTTACACCCTGATAAATTCTTACATTATTTTTAATTTGAGTTGTTTCGCCAATGACAACACCTGTTCCATGATCAATCACAAAAGAATCGCCAATATCTGCACCAGGGTGAATATCAATGCCTGTTATACTGTGTGCATGTTCGGTCATAATTCTCGGTAAAAGAGGCACTTTAAAGTCAACCAGTTTATGGGCTATCCGGTATATAAATGTTGCAAAAATACCGGGATAACTAAAAATAATTTCATCACAACTTCTTGCAGCAGGATCTCCAGAATAAGTTGCATTAATATCCTTTGACAATTTTTGTCTGATTTCAGGAATGGAATCAAGAAAATTTAGAGCGGTCTTTTGTCCCTGCTCTTCGCATTGACTGCACTCTTTGTTGTATCTGCGGCATTCGTGGCGTATGCTGTTGGTAATTTGAATACTAAGGATATCATAGATTTCTGAAACACTCTGACCGATACGGTATTTCAGGTTTGAAGGATCTATTTTTCCTGCTGTGAAGTATCCGGGGAATATAATCTCTTTTAACTTTTCAATTATTATGATTACGGACTCTTTAGAAGGAAGCGGGTCATAATCAATGTGATTATGATTATTATTATCGTAGCAGCTTTCAATAATTTTTTCAGTTTTCTCCGGAAGCTGATCCCTGAATATTGTTGATGAATTTGCTTCTTGTTTGCAAATATCTCCGGTTGTCAATTTACTTTTATTGCTCATTGTAAACCCTTTTCTTTTTTCTAAAAATAATTTAACCAGCATTATGTTATAATTATAGTATAGTATATTTATGGATTTTCAATCAAAAAAAAATATGTGAACAGTAAAAAAATATTCTGTAACCTTTTTGTTGAAAGGATGTTACAGAATAAAAATTTCTTCAAGTTTAAGGTGGAAAATTAATACTTTTTTTAAGTAAAAATCTGTTTAAGTATATAAATACAGGCTTTGATTTTTACTTGACTTTAATACTATATTAAAATTAAATACACCTTTATATTTAGTGCGTGAACTATTTGCTGTGACTGTGGATAAAAGCCGTTTAAAAATATAGAATAAATTATTTTTTGATAATCAAGAGGAATAAATGAAAACACCAATAGTAATGGCTGCTTTTGGCACTACAAGCCGGGCAATTGATACATATTCATATATTGATAAAATTATAAAAGAACGTTTTATAGGGCATGAAATTATCTGGGCATACTCTTCAAGGATGGTAAAAGACAGGCTTAAAAAAAACAAAAATATTGATCTTAAGCATCCTGACCAGGTCTTTTCAGAGCTGCATAAAAAAGGGCATTTGTGGGTAGTTGCTCAATCCATGTATATTATGGCAGGATATGAATTTTACAGACTTGTCCATGATGCTGATAACTGTACTGTGAGAACATCAATAGGTCTTCCTCTGTTAAGCAGTCCTGCTGATTATCGTGGGGTGGCAGATGCAATGTTATCGGATGTATCAGTCGATGGCCAAGAAGCCATTGTAATAGTAGGCCACGGTACGGATCATCCTGGGTGGTCATCTTATCTCGCACTTTCTTATATGTTTCGTGAGAAATTTGGGAATAATATATTTGTGGGGGCAGTAGAAGGGTATCCTGAAAAAGAAAATATCGTTCAAAAAGTTAAAGATGGCGGTTTTAAAAAAGTATGTTTAATTCCCTTTATGCTTGTTTCTGGAGTTCATTTCGAGGAAGATCTTAGAGGAGATGAAGATTCGTGGAAAACTGCCTTTGAAAAAGAGGGTATATCAATTTCTTTTAAAAAAGATGGTATTGGTATGAATAAAAAAATTATTGATATTTTTTCCAAACATATTGAAGATGCTCTGGATGTTATTCCTTAAAAAACAAACTTTTCCGTGTACAGGTCAGCATACCAATGATAATTATAAAAACCTGCTGGAAGAGTCAAAAAAGTGTGCATTCAGAGCAAGAAAATACATTGGCGATAAATATAATATCTAAATTAAGAAAACCATGAAAATTTTAATGATAACAGACAATGATCCTGCAGGGATGGGTATTGCATTTACAAATGCAATAAACCGTTATACAGATCATGCATGCAGGTTGATAACAACACAGGAAAGGTATGGCCTTGGATTTGAAAAAGACATTCATATTCCTGATATAAATGATGATGATTTTGGAGAAGTAGAACAGCTGCTGAAAGATGCTGATATTTTACATTTTCATGTCTTTAAAGATGAAAATTCCCATTTAGGGCCATTGATTATAAGAGATTATATTAAAGGAAAGGAGATAATTCATCACCATCACGGGCACCCTGATTTTTTAATTAATGTTGATTTATATAATCAAAAATACAAAAAACTTGGCAGAAAGGTTATAGTAAGTACGCCTGATCTTTTAAAAATTACTGAAAATACAGTATGGATTCCCAATATTGTACCCATTTATGATGTTCAGTTTTTGCCCAGATATGAGAACTCATTACAGAATAATATAGTTAAGATCTGTCAGTCTCCCACAAGAAAATTTCACAAGCATACCGGTGAATTAAAGAGTGTTCTGTCAGAACTTGTAAAGAGAGGTTTGGATCTTGAAATTTTAATTATTGAAAAAACACCATACTTTGAATGTCTAAGACTGAAAAGTTCATGTAATATTATTTTTGATCATATGCGCGGTTGGTTTGGGATTGCATCACTGGAATCATTAAGCCATGGGAAACCTGTTATTGCTGGACTTGATAACTGGAATATTCAATGTATTAAGGAGTTTACTGGTTCTGAAAAACTGCCATGGCTTATTGCAAGAAACAAAGAAGAGCTGTCTGTTACACTAAAGGATCTTGTTAATGATAAGGATTTAAGGCAAAGTACAGGAGAGAGCAGCCGCATGTTTATGGAAAAATACTGGACAGAACAGAAGGCTTTAAGTCTGCTTTTAAATGAGTATAATGGTCTATAATAGATATATAAAATCTTTTATATCTGAAACATCTACACAACTATCCAAAAAAAAATTGGTTTTCAATATTAACAGCCTGTTAAAATCAGGTATCCATTATCCGTGGATAGATAATTAAAATCTTCTTCTAAGTAACTAAATTATTTTCCCCGATAATTTAGTTGCTCAGAGGATTGGTCAAAGCCGTGGCTTTAGGGAAATGCTATTAAAGCAAGTAAAATATGAAAATATTATTGATAAATTCACCGATTCGATTGAATGCAAAACCAAACTGTATTCCCTATGGGCTTGCTGTAATTGCATCAATACTTCGGAAAGACGGGCATGATGTGGAAATTTTTGATATTAATGCGTTAAGATTGTCAAAGGAGGAAATGCTTGGTGTTCTTCGATTAAAAAAATGGGATGTTTCAGGTATATCCGGGTTGATTACAACTTTTTTATTTCAGGAGTGGCTGATTCCTGAGCTTAAAATAATAAATCCAAAGGCTCCTGTTATTTCAGGAGGAGGACTGGCAACTTCAATGCCAAAATTTCTTTTCAAAAATACAGAAGCTGATATTGCTGTTGTTGGAGAAGGTGAAAAAACCATGTCTGAGCTTCTTTTTGCACTTGAAAACGGAAACCCATTGAAAGGTATTGCAGGTGCCTGGTTTAGAGATAGCAGTGGTGATATTATCGCAAACAGTACAAGAGACAATGTAAAAAAACTCGATGATTTGCCATTTCCTGCATGGGATCTTCTGCCCATGGATATTTATCTTGAAAATGCTGTATGGGGGGATGCTGCAAATAATTCATCTGGATTCAAAAAAAATGTGAAGATTACAAAAAGTATGAATATCATCTCAAGCAGGGGGTGCCCTTTTTCATGTAATTACTGCTATCATCTTTTTGGAAAATCAAGCTATCGTTTTCGTTCAGCTCAAAATATTATTGATGAAATTGATATACTTATAAATAAATATGATGTGGGTTTTATTGGTTTTGTAGATGATAATATGATGGCATCGGAAAAAAGGCTTTTGGAGTTTTGCAGTCTTTTAAAAGCTAAAAACTGGGATTTAACATGGGGCTGTCATGGCAGAGTTACAAGTGCAAAACCTGAAATTCTTAGCAAAATGGCTGAAACAGGTTGTGTCTGGATTGGTTATGGGATTGAGTCTGGAAGTCAGAAAATTCTTGACTTGATGAATAAAAAAGCATCGGTTAAACAGGCAAAAGAGGCGATTAAAAATACCAGAGCTTCGGGAATATATCCCAATACTACTTTTATCTTTGGTTATCCAGGTGAAACGGTTGATACAATTTGTGAAAGTATTGAGTTTAAAAAGGAAATGGAAATAGATTGTACATCTTTTTTTGCAACACCATATCCTGGAACAGATCTGTATATGCACAGTAAATTATTAATACAAGATACTGAAAAATATATAAAATCATTAGGGGATGCCACAGATTTTTGTATTAATCTTACAGGGTTTGATGATGAAATGTTGTTTTATTTGAAAAAGTGCCAGGATAATAACCATTTCCCAGCGGGCTGCTGATAAATGGTTACTTAGTTTTTTTGCTTTTTTAAATTATTGCCAAAGGAAAATTACAGGGATATCCTTTTCACAATGTATATTTTAAGATATTGATTCATTTGAGACTATGATTTTAAGAATCCTTCTGATTGGTTCTGCTGCTCCCCATAAAAGCTGGTCTCCTACTGTAAAAGCAGACAAATATTTGGGGCCTATGTTGAGCTTTCTGATTCGTCCCAGTGCAATATCCAGCTTTCCTGCTACAGCAGCAGGTGTAAGATATTTTGCTGTATCTTCAGGTGTGTTTGGAATAATTTTTACCCACTCATTGGACTCTTCTATCATTTTACAGATTTCATCTAAAGCAAGATTTTCATTGAGTTTAATTGTTAATGCCTGGCTGTGACATCTCATGGCACCAATACGGACACATATTCCGTCTATGGGAATAGGATTTTTTGTCTGTAAAATTTTGTTGGTTTCAGCACACCCCTTCCACTCCTCTTTTGTCTGACCTGAATCCATAAGTTTGTCTATAAAAGGAATGGCACTTCCGGCAAGGGGAGCTGGGAAATTTTTTACAGGAAAAGCAGGGGATAATATGGTTTCAGTAACTTTTTTATCAATTGCAAGTATTGGAGTCTGGGGATCATCAACAAGCTCTTTTAACTTCTCTCCCACATAGTTCATCTGTGATAAAAGTTCGCGCATGTTTTTTGCACCTGCACCTGATGCTGACTGATAGGTAATAGATGTTATCCAGTCAACTAATCCTTTTTTTAAAAGTGTGCCAACTGCCATAAGCATAAGACTTACTGTGCAGTTGCCTCCGATAAAATTTTTAATTCCACAACTAATAGCTTTATCTATAACTTCACGGTTTACAGGATCTAATACAATAATACTCTCTTTATCCATGCGCATTTTTGAAGCAGCATCTATCCAAAAACCATTCCACCCCTTTTTTCTTAAATCAGGAAGGACCTTTTCTGTGTAGCTGCTTCCCTGGCAGGTAACAATAATATCCATTCGGGAAAGTTTAAAAATATCAAAGGCATCCTGTAGAACAGGTGTGTCAATACCTATGTCAGGGGCTTTTTTGCCTGTTTGGGATGTTGTGAAAAACAAAGGTTCAAATTCGTAGAAATCATTCTCTTCCTTCATTCTGTCCATAAGAACAGATCCTACCATACCCCGCCAGCCAATAAAGCCTGTTTTTAACATTTTTTTATTCCTTGCAATTTTCAAGAGATGCAAACAGCATAATTATTTTTGTTCCGCCTGAAACTTCTTGCCTGTTTGATAAAATACGAATTTGAGCCATTCAAGGGCAAATTTCAATAACTCAATCTCATCAGACTTGATTTTTTCAATCATTTTTTCGTCTAATTTATATTTTGTAAGAAATGAACTCTCAAAAATGAATTTTTTAAATTTATCAATATTATAACTTGCCATAAAAAACATCTCTTTACTCTTTTCTGTCAGTTTTATATTGACAGGAAAAGATCTTTTCCTTACTAAAAACCCTGTCCATTCAGCATTAATTTCATCGTGTATATCAACTCCCTGGTCATGCCGCCATTCTTTTATTGTCCACTCTTTTTCTTCTTCAAACCCTTGACAGTGAGGTTCTTTTACAAAAAAGTAAAAATCCTTTCCATCTGAACCTTCTTGGTGGGAAAGTGTAGTTACCCCCAAAGGATAATAACGGCATGTAGTAGGTCTGTCTTTATAAACAAGACATCCTTCATCTCTGACAAAGGGGCATGATGTTAACTCGTCATCTAAAAGTTTAAGGGTAACAACGGGAAGATCTGTCTTTTCAAGAATCTGCGGGGTAGTGTATATTGCTAAAAACTCTTCTGAAGAGAGATCCAGACAGTTTTTTAATCTTATAATATCATAAGGGGTCAGTATAATATTTATTCCCCTGCAGCATTTTGTAAAACAGCTGATATCTTTATGGCATTTGAATTTAAAATGGCTGTTAAGATCATACTTAACAGGATCTATACATGCTTCTTTATCTGAAGATGTCATATAAAAATTAACTCCTTAAATACTTTTAAACCTTTAAATAATATTCTTTATGTTTAAATCTTAACCAACGTCCATAAGGCCGATCTATACTTTGCCACAACAAATAATAAAAGATACATATTACTTTTACGTTCTTTTTATATGAAACTCTGTCCAACAAACCGTAATCATGAGAGTTTCTATTTTTGTTGTGGCAGATAAGTCTGCCATGTATGTTATATAAAATAGCGTTCATAGCAGCCATGGCTGAGACCTAATCCTATAAGTAACTCTAAATTATCGGGAAAAAAATTTAGCTACTTAGAAAATTATAAGTATAAATACTTACAGGCGCTATACTGAATTATATTTATGATTATTTCAATAGATATTTTATTTTTTAAAAAAAATACATATTTGTTCAGAGAAAATAAATGAGGAAAAATATTTAAAAGAATTGTTTGTACAGGTTGTTACAGAATGAAAATTTTTTCAAGTTCAAGGCAAAAAAATCAATTTAACTGCAGGTTGCTCTGTTGTATTCCGAGGATTAATTTTATTTTTTAACGCAGAAATTAGACAAAGTAGTGTTTTGTAACAGCCTGTATTCCGAACCTTTCTGTTAATGTTTAGAGAGGTTCGGAATTTAAAGTAATTATCTTAGTGAATATTTGCAGTAGCAATACATCTGTTCAGGGAGAGTCCGCCTGTTAAGCTGCCAGTAACAGCAGATATGCCAACTAAGCTTATATCAGCATTGGTTATTCCGCCTGCCACGTTTATTCCACCTAAATCCATTTTAGCTTCAATAAGATTACTGCTGCCTGAAATAGGATCTGTTGTACCAGGTAAAAATTCAACATTAATATATTGTCCTGCTTCACCTGCAGAACCATTTGTTATAGCAACACTTGCATCACCTGCAGCATCTATTATTCCAAGGATAGCTGAAAGGCTGCCGCTGGCATTGGCATCCATATCAAGATCTCCGCCTGCAATAGAAACTGTGGCTCCAATCTGGCCGGTTATGGAATTCATTTCACTGTTTTCCAGGGTTGTCATTTCAGCAAATGCAGCATAAGGGATAAGCAGTAAAGTAATTGCAATAATAAGGGCTTTTTTCATTTTGTACCTCCGTAAAAAATTAAGTTTAATATACTACCTGTTAAAACAAAACACTGTTTACTATGTAAAATGCAAATTAACATAGTAAAATACTATTTGCAAGAGAAACAATGGTTTTATTTGCAAATACTATTTTTAGAGACTGGTGTTTCATTTTAACCTCCATAAAAAGTTTAATTTCGGTTGATCATAGTAAACAATGTTTATCCTAAGTAACAAGTTAACATAAGAAATGTATGTTTACAATAGGAAATATACATTTTATTTGTAAATATATCTTTGTGGAAGTCTGATTGCCTGATAATAGTGTGGTTTAAA
>JASFBI010000383.1 GCA_030149595.1 Desulfobacterales bacterium | reverse complement strand
ATATTATTGTCAATAATACTTCTATTGTAATAAATAAAACTAATCGTAATAAATAAAAAAATAAACTATTTGGATTTGTAAGGGGGATATTATGACAGAAATAGTAAAAGTTTGTGCAAGGCAGATTTTAGATTCAAGGGGAAACCCTACCGTTGAAGTGGATGTTGAATTAAGCTGTGGAGCACATGGAAGGGCTGCAGTGCCTTCTGGTGCATCAACTGGAACAAGAGAAGCTCTTGAACTGCGGGATACAGATTCAAAGCTGTATGGCGGCAAAGGGGTTATGACTGCTGTTAATAATGTTAATAATATTATAGCACAAGCTATAGAAGAATGTGATGCGTCAGACCAGAGAGGGCTTGATGCTTATCTTATTGAACTTGATAATACGGAAAATAAATCAAAACTTGGTGCCAATGCCATGTTAGGTGTTTCACTGGCATCTGCAAGAGCAGCTGCCAATGCTTATGGAATACCACTTTACAGGTATATAGGCGGTATTTGTGCAAAAAGTCTTCCCATGCCTATGATGAATATTATAAATGGAGGAGCACATGCTGCAAATAAATTAGATATTCAGGAATTTATGATCATTCCAGTAGGAGCTGACAGTATTAGTACAGCTGTCAGGATGGGAGCTGAAGTTTTTCATGCATTGAAAAAACTTTTAAAAAGAGATGGATATAGTACAGGCGTTGGAGATGAAGGCGGTTTTGCTCCTGATTTTGATTCCAATGAAGATGCTGTTAAATTTATAATAAAAGCAATAGAAGCCGCAAATTACAAACCAGGTAAAGATATTGGAATAGCTTTGGATGTTGCTGCAAGTGAATTTTGTGAAAATGGAAAGTATATATTAAAATCTGAAAATAAAACTCTTTTGCCGGAAGAGTTGATTGATTATTATGAAAGCCTTGTTGAAAAGTATCCAATTTTATCCATTGAAGATGGTTTGGATGAACAGGACTGGGACGGCTGGGAAGAAATGACAAGAAGGCTGGAATCTACTGTACAGTTGGTAGGTGATGACATTTTTGTGACAAATCCAGAAATTTTTAAAAAAGGAATAGAGCGGGGAATAGCCAATTCAATATTGATTAAGCTTAATCAGATTGGAACTCTTACAGAAACACTGGAAACTATTGATATGGCAAAAAACTCCGGATATACAACTGTTATTTCACACCGTTCAGGAGAAACAGAAGACTCTTTTATTGCAGATTTGTCAGTTGCTGTAAACAGTGGTCAGATAAAAACTGGATCCATGTCACGCTCAGACAGAATAGCAAAATATAATCAGCTGATAAGAATTGAAGAGCAGCTTGGAAAAGCAGGTGATTTTTCTAATAATATTTTTATTGCAAAATAATGATAAATAGAACAAAAAAAATAGTTTTATATGTTACTTTTTTGCTGTTTTCAGCAGTATTGTCAAATGCTTTTGTTCCAAACGGGGATATGGTATTAGATGTGATGCTGAAAAAACTTAAAGCTTCTAAAACCTTTGTAGTTAAGCAAAATCTTGTATTTATGAAGAGCAGGCAGGATGATTCTTCTGGAAAAATCCGTGAAGTTTTTCCAGAAACTTTAAAATATGTTTTTCCTGATCAGTTTCGTTCAGATATTGTTTCAGATGATATGAAAAGAGTTTATGTTACCCTGAAAGGACAATCCATAAAGATTATCAACGGGCAAAGAGCTGTAGTCTCTGACAGTGGTTTTGAACTTTACAAGGAATTATTACTGCTAAGATCCAAGCCTCTTTTAAAAAAGAGGCTGGATTTAACTGGTGTGGATTTGTCTGTTGTAAGTCTTGGACGTATTGATGGGAATATTGCGTATGTTATAGGTGCAAACTATCCCGATGAATCCATGTCTCAATTGTGGGTGGACAGGAAAACTTTTTTGCCTGTAAAATGGGTTGTTAAAGTAAAATCTGATGAGCTTTTTGAATTTTACTATAAAAACTGGAGAAAAAAACATTTAATCTGGTATCCCATGCGTATTGAATCTTACTTAAATAAAGAGTTGATGCGTGTAGCAGATGTTTTAAAAACAGATGAAAGTTCAAAGATTAATTATAAGGATTTTGATATAAAACATCTTGAATTTCTTTATCCTTTTATTGAGTCTGAAGAAGAGGAAAACAGCGATGAGATTCAGGAAACCATAGAAAAATTTACAAAAATCTATAAATAGTATTTGAAAAAGCAACAGCTTTATCGGATATTATATGTTTTCAGAATATAAAAGGAAATGTATGGCTTTTAATACTAAGTTTATATTTGTTACAGGTGGAGTTGTGTCATCTCTTGGTAAGGGTCTGGCCTCAGCTGCCATAGGTGCTCTTATGGAGAGTATGGGGCTTACTGTCACCATACAAAAACTGGACCCTTATATTAATGTTGACCCTGGAACCATGAATCCTTTTCAGCACGGGGAAGTTTTTGTCACAGATGACGGGGCAGAGACTGATTTGGATCTTGGTCATTATGAACGTTTTACAAATGCAAAATTAGGTAAAATAAATAACTTTACCACGGGTAAGATTTATCACTCTGTTATCTCCAAGGAACGCCGTGGAGAATATCTCGGTGGAACTGTTCAGGTTATACCTCATATTACAGATGAAATAAAGGCAAGTATAATGCTTGCTGCAAACGGTGTGGATATTGTAATTGTTGAGATAGGCGGAACAATAGGAGATATAGAAAGTCTGCCTTTTTTGGAAGCCATACGGCAATTTAGATATAACA
>JASFBI010000051.1 GCA_030149595.1 Desulfobacterales bacterium | reverse complement strand
TGGGAATATCTCTCTACTATCATAAGGTCTGTCACCTGAACGGAACCTGTCTCAGCTATTCTGCCAAGATCATTTCTGCCGAGATCAACCAGCATAAGATGTTCAGCACGTTCTTTTTCATCTGCAAGCAGCTCATCTGCAAGCTTTATATCTTCCTGTTCTGTTTTACCCCTTGGTCTTGTTCCCGCAATAGGTCTTAAATTAGCCTTGCCGTTTTCAAGTCTTACCATGGTTTCAGGAGAAGAGCCCACAAGAGCTGTATCTGTAAGATGCATAAAATAAAGATAAGGAGACGGGTTTATATATCTTTGAGCTCTATATAGTGACCATAAATCAGGAGAAGGCTCACATACAAAGGGTTGAGATATAACAGTTTGAATAATATCCCCTGCTTTTATATACTCTTTTACCTTTTTTACCCATGCTTTGTATCTGTCTTTATCTATAACTGGGGTTAATTTGTATGTGGAAGATTCTGCCGGTTGTATGTCAATGTTTTTGTTTGTGGCTTTTATAAGGGTTTTTAATCTGTTTTTTGCAAGATCATACTCTTTTTCAGGATTTTTATTGTTTTCTATAAATACTATTTCAACAAAAAGCAGGGTGTTTTGTATATTATCAAAAATCAGTATCTCATCGGGAATAATAAAATCAGCAAGTATTGTGTCATCAGGGCAGTTATTTGAGATATCTTCAAAAAATGAGACCATTTCATAGGAAAAATAACCTACCAGTCCTCCCCAGAATCTTGGCAGGGAATTGATTTCAGCAGCTTTAAATTGAGCCATATACTTTTTTAAAACTTCTAATGGCTTATTATTATGGGGTATTTTTTCAGATTTACCATTTTCTATAATTTCAACGAATTTTTTATATACAACAATCTGGCATTTAGCAGATGCACCTAAAAAACTGTATCTTCCCCATCGCTCTCCCCCTTCAACACTTTCAAAAAGGAAAACAGGAGCTCGGTTTTTGTAAATTTTTTTTAATAAAGAGACAGGGGTTTCAGTATCAGCCAGAATTTCGGTACAAATCGGAATCACATTATATTTTTCAGACAGCTGCATATAAGTTGATCTGTCCGGAAATTCAAAAAGTTTCATGTATAGCTGTCCTTTTTCTGATATAGCAAAAAAATGGGTTTGTTTCTATTTTTAATAATAAACAGTTAAAGTTAGAAGTATTTCCAAGAATTTCATATGAAAGTCTGTTCAAACGACTATAATCATTGAGCTTTCATTTTTTTTGTTGTGGGTAAATCTTAATGAAAAATCCAGATTTGTCCCATGATTGTTAGTTATATTAAAAAAATGTAGATTATTAATGCATATCCCATTAAAAAAGGCCGTGGAAAAATTCCCGGCCTTTAATATAAAAAACCGTGGACTTTATTTGCCACAGTCTTACTTTTAAATCATATTTTATGAAGTAAGTTGCCTCTGACAAAAATATTTAAAATTAATCTGCCAGTTTAAAAAATATATGTTTCTATTAGTCATTTTAATATTAAATTTATTTAATGTTTATAATCTGATTACTCTAATAAGTCTATGTTTTATTGTCAATAGTTTTGTTAAAACAAAAAAAGCTTAATATTAGTATAAAATATATGTAAAAATATATTTTATTTATACACAAATTATTTCTTCTGTAGCATGGGTTAAAACTCTGGGAGCTTCGCTTTCCATTACATAAGTGTTTTCAGTGCCTACAGCTCCTTCAGGTAGTACAAATTTTGGTTCTATGGCAAAGGTCATTTTTGGTTCTATTTTCATGTTAAAATTTTTTGCAAAAACAGGAGGTTCATCAAGCTCCAGTCCCACCCCATGCCCGATAAATTTAACCTGGTCACAGCCTGTACCCATAAAATGATTGCCAAATCCGGTTTCTGCAGCAAGGAGCATGGCTTTTTCATATATATCAGCACATTCCATCTGTGGCTTTATTATTTTTACAATCTCTTTTTGTATCATAAGAGCTGCTTTATGGGCATCAATGATTTTTTTTGCAGGTTTCCCTATACAAAACATTCTTGTTGCATCTGCTGTATAACCATTTACAACACAGGTATAATCTATACATATAATATCGTTTTTATTGATTTTTTTCCATCCTGCACCGTGGGGATTATTAGCCGGAGAAACTCCTGCTCCACCAACAGGCCCGTCAAAAAAAGTAGGAACAACCCCGTTTTTACCGGAAACAAGGTTTCCCATAAAAAAATTCTGATCAAATGACCGCAGCTGGCAGCATCCACTATATCCTCTTTTACGCATTTGAGCTTCAAAAAGACTGGCAAGTTCAATCTCTGTCATATTAATTCTGAGCATCTCTGGAACTTTTTCAAAGGCTTTGTCAAGAACAGAACAGGAGTGTTCTAATAGCTGTATTTCATAATCTGATTTGATTGTTCTTATATCTCTTATTATACTTGAAATATCTGTAAATTTTGATTTGTTAAATATTTTCATTAAAAAAGTACAGGTATTGTAAGGTAAAACATCTAACTCCATGCCCATATTTCTAAAATCTGTATGGCCTGCCTCTTTTATTATTTCAGGAAGCAGCTTCATGCTTTTAAGTTCCACAATATTTTTAAGAGGAGACTCTTTTTTTGCCCTTTGAAAACTTTTTCTTATCATTAATACTGGTTCTTTGTCACAGGGTATAAAAAGATAACCATTTTGGGATGTTCCTGTAAAATAAAACAGGTCTGTATGTTGTGTAATTAAAGCACCAGTAAAATTTTCAGCAGAAAGTTTCTGCTGAAAATTTTTAATTCTTGACGAAATTTCATTAAAAGGGGTGTATTGATGTGATTCCATAAAAAATCCTTTAAATTTTTAAAAACAATTAATCATAGTTAATTGAAGTAATAAAGATGATAAATAATTATATACTGTTGTTTAAAATTGTGTCAAAATGAAAATCAGGTTTATGAAGAGCTATAAAGAAATTTTATAGCGTTCCCCTTAGCCTCGGCTGAGTATTAATCCTATAAGCAACTAAATTACCTCAAAAAATAATTGAAATCTTATCTTTGTGAAACTAATGGTGTCTTGAAAATACCAGGAGGATGAGAATGAGCAGGAATAATACACAGTTTAAAAAGAGTGCAAAAATAATTTTAATAACGGGTTTTATGTGTGTTTCCATGTACTCTGATAGTTTTGCAAAAACTTTTAAAATAGCAAGTTATAATGTTCAAAATCTTTTTGATCTTCATAAAGATAAAACTGAATATAGAGAATATATCCCGGGTACAGGTTTTGGATGGACAAAAAAAACAGCAAATATAAAATATCTGAATATTACTCGTGTGTTAAAAGATATTAATGCAGACATAATATCTCTTCAGGAGGTTGAATCCGTCAGAGCTGTTGTCTGTTTGCAAACCATGCTTAAATCAAAGGGAGTGGTATATCCTTATTTTGCCATTGCTGATTTAAAAACTACACCTGTAAAGTGTGCTTTGTTATCTAAGTTTCCCATTCTTGAAAAACAAGAGATAGCTGTTTCAGGGGCTCTTTCAAGAAATATTCTCAAGGTAAATATAGATATATCCGGGAATAATTTAATTGTTTATGTAAATCACTGGAAATCTAAAAAAGGGCCTGAAAGCCTGAGAAGAAAATATGCAAATGCCTTAAAAAAAGAGATAGACAAGTTAAATACAGATGCAGATTTTATTTTAACAGGTGATTTTAATTCAAATTATAATGAATATTTTACTTTTATTAATAATGATAGATTAAACAATACCAATAATATAACAGGTATTAATCATATTTTAAAGACAATCAAAAATAATAAATTAGTAGATGAATTTGTATTGCTCAAGCAGAGATCAAATAAGTATTTATATAATTTATGGCTTGAAATTCCAGATAAATACAGATGGACGTATAATTTTTTTGGCCGTAAAAGTACTCCTGATCATATTATTTTATCAAAGGGTTTATATGATAATAAAGGAGTGTCATACAAAGATAACTCTTTTAATAAGTTTACATCTAATTATCTTTTTAAAAACAGAGGCGTGTTTAACTGGAAAAGAGCGAAAAGAGGCAGGGGGAAACATTTGGGTATAGGGTATTCTGATCACCTTCCCATATTTGCTTTATTTACAACCAGTCCTTTTGTATTACGGATAAAGTAGTTTCTGCTTTTACAATAGCAGAAATGTTCTGTGATAAACATTGGATAGTTTTCTATTAGAGAGTAAAAAGGTTCATGTTAAATTTGTTCGGGTTTTTTTATTTTGTGTTTTTTTATCTTATACCTTAGAACCCGTTCGCTTATACCAAGAGATTCTGCTGCCTGTGTTTGAACCCATGCGTGTTTTTCCATGGATAAGATTATCATCTCCTGCTCAAGTGCTTCCATTTTTTTTGTGAGGCTGCCCTGGCAGGATGCTTTGTGAAAACGTATTTCAGGGGGAAGATCACTTACTTTTACTCTGTTTCCCCTTATAAGTGTTACTGTACGCTGGATTATATGTTCAAGCTCTCTGACATTACCTGGAAAATCATATTTTATAAGAGTTGACATGGCATCAGGATCAAAAGCTACAGGTTTGAGATTAAAGCGTTTAAGAAAAAAATCCACAAGATCAGGGATATCTTCTTTTCTGTGACGCAGTGGCGGAATTTCTATATCAAAGACGTTGAGCCGGTAAAAAAGATCTTCACGAAATAGTCCCAGCCTGGTCATTTTTTTTAGATTACGGTTGGTGGCTGCCACTATACGGACATTAACAGAGATCTCTTTTTCGCTGCCAATTTTAGATATTTTGTTTTCCTGGAGTACTCTAAGCAGTTTAGGCTGAAGGTGCAGTGGCATTTCTCCTATTTCATCAAGAAAAATAGTTCCGTTTTTTGCCAGTTCAAACTTTCCTTTCCGGGTAGATGATGCTCCTGTAAAAGCTCCTTTTTCATGGCCGAACAGTTCCGATTCAAACAGGTTATCAGGAATGGCGCCGCAGTTTACCTCTGTAAAAGAACCGTCTTTTACTGTACTTAGTAAATGCCCTAACCTGGCAATGAGTTCTTTTCCTGTTCCTGTTTCTCCCCTGATTAGAACAGCCCATGGTGTGGCTGCTATACGGTGTGCCATGGACAAAACCTCTTTTATAGGCTGGCTTCTGCCGATAAATTTTATGGGAAGTTTCTGTGTTTTGAGGATTTTTGTTACATCTATAACTTCTTTTTCAATAATAATGCGTTGTTCTATGATCTGAATTCTATCCAGTAGCTGTAGTAGGTCCACAGGTTTTTCCAGAAAATCATCAGCTCCGAGTTTCATTGTTTCAACCGCTGTATTTATCGAGCCGTAAGCTGTAATCATAATAGCATGGGTCAGAGGGTTGTTTTTTTTTATTTTTGCAAGTACTTTGTCGCCGTTTATATCAGGCATTTTGTGATCCAGTAAAACCAGTTGAAATGGATGTTTTGAAAACATGGACAGGGCTTTTTTACCATTTGAAGCGGTTTTTACGTCGTAGCCTTTTTTCAGGAGAAAATTTTTTAACATATCACGCTGCATTTTTTCATCATCTGCAATTAGTATATTCATTTTGTTTTTTATGTTCCTGTGGGTAGAGAGATTGTTATCTTAATTGTACCTGGTACAGGTACCTGAATGTCTATTTGTCCCATGTGTGCAGAGATTATTTTTTGTACAATGGAAAGTCCCAGACCTGTCCCTCTTGTTTTAGTGCTGAAATATGGTTTTAAGATTTGATTTGTATTGGGCAAGACAATATCAAAACCGCTGTTTTCTATAACAATTATTGCTGTTTGATCTTTTTTTTCGGTTTTTATGCAGATAAAACCGCCATTGATTTGTGCTTCTATGGCATTTTTTATTAAATTTTCTATGACCTGTTCCAGCATGTCTGGGTCAGCTATAATTACAAGGTCTTTTGATATATTACACTGAATTGAAATAGATTTATCTATGCATTTTTGATTATAAAGACTTGTGATGTGATTGATAATATCTCCAGGTCTGACTTTTTTCTTTTCAGGAGTAAGAGGTTTTGCATATTGACCAATATTTGTAACTATATTGTTGGTTCGTTTTAAGGCTTTTAGGATGTCAGCAACAAGTTTAAGGTACTCATCTGGAAGATCATTTACCTCTATTTGAAGACGTTGAAGACCCATGCTGATAGCATTTAAAGGATTTCTTATCTCATGGGCGATTGCAGCAGTAGCCCTTCCAATTGTAGCGTCTTCCCGTTGCAGAGCCAGTTTTCGTTCAACTTGTTTGATTTTATTTAAATACCCTGTTTGTGACCTGTGAAGAAGCCATGAGAAAAAAAGACCAGTAAAAGCAAGGATAGCACCAAAAAAAACAAATTCGTTCCATATTTGCTGGTTTCTTGCTATAAAATATCTGGTATCCATGCCCAGTACAAGTATATCTTTTCCAAAGGACATGCGGGTTTCAGCAACAAGTATACTGTTATGTTTTTTTAAAAAAACATGGGGGGAGAGAGTTGTATTCTTCTCTTTATTTGATTCAATACGTATGTATTGAATACCTGAAAGACCGGATAATGATTTAAGGAGATGTGGTATTCCGCTTTGTTCATGTAGTTTTTCAATGAGAGTTGCTGCAAAACCTAAAATTATATATCCATTCCCGTCAGTTTTTTGTATGGATAGTAAAAAAAGATGCTCTGAAGGCAGATACTGAAGTGTGTTTTTTTTAGACAGACACAGAACTGTTTCAGGTTTTAACCAGGATAAAGGTCCTTCGGTATATTTTTTGTTTTTTCTTATAATACGGATTCCGGTTAGACCTGATTCTATGGCAAATTCTGATAATTCCTGTTCTGAAAAAGGTTCAACTGTATCAAGGTAATCTATAAATCTTGCTGTATTATCTAAGAAAATCAGTATGATTTTTTCAACTGTTTTTTGTGAAAGGGTTGCAGCTTGAGCATTTCGTTCAATAACACTTGCGATAATTTTGGAATGCTCCAGAGAGTGGGAGAGAGATAGTTGCTGCAGCTGACTAACCTGCCATAGAAAATAGAGCAGGACTATTATTATTAAAGTTCCAAAAAGGAAAAGGCTGGCTTTCCAGGCAGGCATAAATCTGATATAAGCAGCTTTTTTAAAAGCACTTTGAGGTTTATCTTTCATCTGTTTTTTAAATGACCTTTACGATCTTTATCGCACTTTTTTTTGCCAAAGCAGCATTTTCTTCTTCCCAGGCGGCACCGTACACCTGTTGAATCACGTTTCCATTTTCGATAACCTGGTTTTGAAACAGATTTTCCCTGAAATATGCTTGATGTTTTGTTAATATAATGCCCCCAGATTCTAATCCGTTTTCCAGCAGTAATATTTTTTGGCAGATTAACTTGTTTAATTCTAACTATGATTTCTTTTTGGGTTTTTACTGATGAGTTAATAACAGTAAGAACTATTATGCCTTTGTTAAAATCTATTGATTTTACAGTTCCTGTTACTATGTCGGCTGCTACAGGATCTGTAGAAAAAAAGGCAGAGACTATTATTAAAATAATCAGGTAATTTTGTATCATGTTATCCATTATATCAAAAAAATGATATGAAATCATCTTTATTTAAAGCTTGTCTTCTGTTTTGCTTTATTTTGTTTGGTTTTGTAACAGCCTCACAAAAGACTGTTACAAAACCAAATTTATCCAATTTGTTGCATTAGAAAATTAAATTTGATCCGGGAAAAAATACAACAACGCAACCTGTGGTCAAATTAATTTCTCGCCGTAAACTTGAAGAAAATTTTATTCTGTAACAGCCTGTTGCGGACAGTGAATTATAGCTTGTTGCCGACAATGCCGCCTGGTTTTTCCCGGGCAGTTATACCTGTTTCCTCTGGAATTTTGCTGACGCCACAGCGGTCTGCCGGATTCAGCATTTCGAAGATCAACTTTATAATCTCCAATCTCAATACTAAGAGCAATGATTTTTGTTGAACCATCGCTGAAGGTAACCTTAGATCCATTTACAGTGATATTATCAGTTACAGCAGGGTATGCGATATTAAGTTGTTCCCAGTACCATAGAGGGCACAGTCCGTAAACTGTAATAACCGTTTCTCCATTATACATCTGAACACCTTGTCTGTGCTGTCCTATTTCTTTAACAGTACCTGAAACGGTGATAGATTCACCAGTTGCAATATTGATCTTCTGGTAGAGCTTTTACACGCTTCCCCTTTTTGCACACACTTGTTCATGCAGAACAATGGTTATAACCATTACAAGTGAAAGGATAAATAAAGTTTTCATTGTTTTCATGAATAAAGATCTCCTTAAAATATGGGTTTTAGGTTAAATAAATATATGCTGCATATACTTTAACTTTATCAATAACCGTGCCAAGGTATTTAAGTTAGTGTTATTAGCATGTTGTGTGATTATTGTTGTTGTTAGCTTCGACAATTCATGTTAATACCCGACAATAATGTCGATAGGCTGTTACAGAATAAAAATTTCTTCAAGTTCAAGGCAAAAAATAAATTTAACCGCAGGCATACCC
>JASFBI010000050.1 GCA_030149595.1 Desulfobacterales bacterium | reverse complement strand
CTTTTTTTGGAAAATTTATCACAATATATATTACATCTATATTTTCAAGGACTCTTGCCACTTTATTAACCAGTGGGACATCTCTTATGGAGGCTGTTAAAATAGCTTCAAATAATGTTAACAACCTTTTTTTTAAAATAAAATTAGAAGAAGTTATTATTTCTCTTGGACAGGGAGTCTCTTTTTCAAATTCAATTAATAATATAAAAATATTTCCAAAACTTGCTCAAAAGATGATTTTGGCAGGGGAAAACAGTGGAGCTTTGGAAAAGGTATTAATAGAAATTGCAGATTTTTTTGATAATGAAACAGATACAAAAATATCTGTAATTACTTCAGCCATAGAACCTGCTTTAATGGTTGTTATGGGGCTTTTAATAGGAACTGTTGTACTTGCTCTTTATATGCCAATTTTTGAACTGGCCGCAACTATATGATCTTGTCAGGAATTATAAATGTACTGTATGAAATTTGGTTTTAAAGAAAGACCTTTTAAGCTTGTACCAGATCCTGAATATCTGTTTTTAAGTAAAAGTCATCAAGAAGCTATTGCACATTTGAATTATGCTATTTCAAATGGAGATGGTTTTGTAAAAATAACAGGTGAAGTAGGTACCGGTAAAACAACCCTTTGCAGAGTTTTTATTGAAAGTGTAAAAGATAAATTAGATATTGAAGTTACATATATCTTTAATCCTATGCTTAATTCCGTTGAACTCTTACAATTAATAAATGAAGAGTTTTCAATAAAATCTGACCTGAATAATACAAAAGATCTGATTAATATTTTAAATAAATTTCTTATAAAAAAAAAAGAGGTGGGTTCAAAGGTTATACTTCTTATAGATGAAGCACAAAATCTATCTTTTGAAGTCTTAGAACAGATAAGGCTGCTTTCAAATCTTGAAACCAAAAACCAAAAGCTTATAGAGATAATTTTATTGGGTCAGCCTGAATTTGATAATATTTTAAAAAGCTATAAATTAAGACAGTTAAATCAGCGTATTACCTTGCACAGAAAAATTCACCCCTTAACATTTAAGGAAACTGTATACTATATTCAGCACAGGCTCTATATTGCAAGTAACCATAATCTTGTTGATTTTAACAGGAAGGCTTTTAGAAAAATTTTTAAATACTCCAGAGGTGTTCCAAGATTAATAAATAAAATTTGCGACAGAGCACTTCTTACTGCATTTAACCTTGATAAAAATATTATAGATGCATCTATAATACATTGTGCCATATCTGAATTTGATGGAGACAATAACACAAAATTTTTCTACTTTATTAAAAAAAACTATGTATCTGTTGTAATAGTATCCTTTATTGCAATTTTATTTGTTTTTTTGATATACAGCTTTTTGGAGGAAAATATAAAGAAAAGCACACCCGCTAAATTTATCTTTACACAAATAAACAGATTATATTCTGTAGATGATAATCTATCAAAAAAAACTATAAAAGTCAGTTTTTATGATTACTTAAACAGCATAAATTTAAAAGACACAAGATACAATGCATTTAAAGAAGCAGCATCTTTGTGGAAAACAGACTTTAAAATTACTCCTTTTATGAAAAACTTTAATAAAGATATTTTTTTTTTTAATTATGCTGCAAAGCATAATGGATTGAATATGATAAATATTCAATGTGATATAAACACTATAAATGAGTTAAATATTCCTGTTATTTTGCAGCTATTCTTTAAAGGCATATCTACTCCTGGATATTTTACACTAATTACAGTTAACCTGAATGATGTTATAATTAAAACTGAAAACCAGCTATTTAAACTTTCAAAAAAACAATTGAATGGTTTCTGGTCAAAAAAAGTATATATTCCATGGAAAAACTCTTTACTTAACAAAGATTTTGATTTAAAAACCCTTTCTTCAGAAACAGTAATAAAAGTTAAAGAGAAGTTAAATAGTTTAAAGTATAATGAAAAATCAACAATTTTTGATTTTGATAACAATACCCATGATCTGATAAAAAAAGTTCAAAAAAAATATGCTTTTAAACAAAAAAATACTCTAAAGTTAATATCATTGATTTTACTTTTAAATGAAAGTCTTGGCCATTCTGTTCCCAGGTTGGGTAAAAGTTTTAAGTATTACATGGATTAAAATATAAAAATTTTCTGCTTTTTATATTTGCAAAAAAAAACAGATCAAGTACCCTGTAAACACTTGCCTATATTTTTATTATTGATTTATAATAATATAGTAGTTTATATGAAACTCTGTCCAACAGATCGTAATCATGAGAGTTTCAATTTTCGTTGTGGCAGATAATTCTGCCATGTATGTTATATAAAATGTTTTATATTTTTAAAATAAAAAATTTATAAGTTTTTGGAGAATACATTAAATGCCTATTTATGAGTATCAATGTACTGACTGCAAGCATAAATTTGAATATTTGGTTATGGGAGATAGCTGCCCTGACAAATGCCCAGCATGTAGTAGTATTAGTGTTAATAAACAAATGTCTACCTGTGGCTTTACATCAAAAGGAAGCTCAGGAGAAACAATATCATCATCTGCCGGAGCATCTTCCTGCAGTGGGTGTTCATCTACAAATTGTTCAAGTTGCGGTAGCTGATGAAAAAAAAAATTATTATAGGAACAAGGGGAAGCAACCTTGCTTTATGGCAGGCTAACTGGGTAAAAGCAGAAATTTTAAAAAAGAATCCTGAATTATCAGTTAATCTTTTAATAATAAAAACAAAAGGGGATAAAATTTTAGATACCCCCCTTGCTAAAATAGGTGGAAAAGGTCTTTTTGTAAAAGAAATTGAAGAAGCTCTTCTGCAAAACAGGATAGATATAGCAGTGCATAGTATGAAAGATATGCCGGCAAAACTTCCCGTGGGTTTGTGTATAGGAGCTGTGCCTTTGCGTGAGGTTCCCAATGATATTTTAATATCAAAAAACAAAACAACTTTTTTAAATTTAAAAAATGAAGCAAAAATAGGAACAAGCAGCTTAAGACGTGCTGCTCAATTGAAAAACCTGAGACCTGATATAGAAATTATTCCTTTAAGGGGAAATCTCGGTACCAGAATAAAAAAATTAGAAACAGAAAACCTTGATGCTATTGTTCTTGCAGCAGCCGGGGTAATACGTCTTGGCTTTAAGGAAAAAATAACAGAAACTTTGCCTGTTACAACCATGCTGCCTGCAGTAGGACAAGGTGCATTATGCATTGAAATAAGAGAAAACGATAACTTTATAAATTCTATTGTTTGTAAATTAGAGGACAAAGACACAAGAACTGTTGTAATGGGAGAAAGGGCATTTTTAAATAAACTTGAAGGTGGTTGTCAGGTTCCTATTGCAGCATTTGGTTCAATAATTGATAATAACCTGTTTAGTCTTTGTGGATTAGTAGCAGCAATTAACGGATCAGAAATTTTAAAAGAAACTATAACCGGGAAAATTACCGACCCTGAAAAAATCGGCATAAAACTCGCCGAAAATCTTATTAATAAAGGAGCAGGCAAGATTTTAGAATCATTGTCTTTATAAATAAAATGAAAGCTTACAAAAAAGGTAAAGTATATTTAATAGGAGCAGGTCCCGGAGATCCTGATTTAATAACCATTAAAGGAAAGAAATGTATCCAGTCTGCGGATGTAATTGTTTATGATTACTTGGCAGATTCAATTTTACTTGAATATGCTAAAGAGAATACTGAAATTATTTATGTAGGTAAAAAGGGTTCAGATCATACCTTAACCCAGGATAAAATAAATCAGCTTCTTGTTGACAAAGCTCTTGAAGGCAAAATAATAGCAAGATTAAAAGGCGGAGACCCTTTTATTTTTGGAAGAGGCGGTGAAGAAGCTTTAGTACTTATTGAAAATAAAATTTCTTGCGAAATAGTTCCAGGGGTAACATCAGCTATAGCAGCACCTGCTTATGCAGGTATTCCGCTAACCCATAGAGATTTTACATCAACACTTGCCTTTGTTACAGGTCATGAAAATCCTGAAAAAAAAGAGTCCGATATCAACTGGGATTCTCTGGCAAAGGGAATAGGCACAATAGTTTTTCTTATGGGGGTAAAAAATCTTCAGAGTATTGTAAAAAACCTCATAGACCACGGTAAACCGGAAAATACACCAATAGCTTTAGTAAGATGGGGAACAAAACCTCAACAACAAACAGTAACAGGAACTCTTTTAAATATTGTTCAAAAGGTTAAAGAAGCAGGGCTTAAAGCTCCATGCATAATAGTTGCAGGTGAAGTGGTTAATTTACGCAAATCCATGAAATGGTTTGAAAAAAGACCATTAATGGGGAAAAGGATAATTGTTACAAGAGCAAGACATCAGGCAAGCCAGCTTGTTGACAACCTTACTCGTTTAGGGGCACAATGCCTGTCATTTCCAACCATTGAAATAGTACCTCCTGATGATTATACGAAAATTGACATGGCCATAGCATCTCTTTCTTCATACAAATGGATTGTTTTTACCAGTGTAAATGGAGTTGTCTTTTTTTTCAAAAGACTTTTTGAATCAGGTCATGATGTAAGGGCATTAAATAATTTAAAGACAGCTTCAATAGGACCTGCAACAGCAGAAAAACTACTTGAATTTGGACTAACAAGTGATATTGTTCCAAAACATTATAGAGCTGAATCTGTTATTGATGCTTTTTCTGATATAGAGATTAAAGGTGCAAAAATTCTTCTCCCAAGAGCAGGTATTGCAAGACCCATACTACCTGTAGAACTTGCAAAAATGGGAGCACATGTGGATGAAATTACTGTTTACAATACAGTAATACCAGACTCACAAAAAGAAAAACTTATTACTGAGTTATCATCTTTAGATAAAATAGATATGATTACTTTTACGAGTTCATCAACTGTAACAAACTTTAAAAATATGCTTGGTCCTGAGAATTTAAATAATAATCTTCTGAAAAAAATTACCATGGCAAGCATTGGTCCAATAACTACAGAAACTGCAAAAAAAGAAGGATTTGATATAAAAATTAGTGCAGAAACATTTACTATACAAGGATTATGCGATGCAATATTAAAATATTATCAAAAGTAAAAAACTTTACTAAATATTTCTGCAAAAGCGGAAATATTTAGTTTTTTTCTTCTGATATAAATAGAGTTCCTTCAGGCACTAACTAATAAAAAAAATAAGGTATAACTCCCAATTAATTACCAGAAAAAAAGGAACAGCAAAAACTCTTATTAAATATTTTGCCCGTAACTTAGTACTGAAAATAAATTTATTGGCATGCATCATTACTAATAAAATTGCAGAACATGTAAGTATATATTTTGCTACAAAAAAAGCAACAGGCCCACCCTGATTTAAAAAATATGCCATTACAGGATTAATCTCGCTTGCTCCTGCACCCAAAAGAATCAAAGTCAGAATTGCATCTGTTATACTGAGCAGTATAACTAAAAATATAGACAAGACAGTTTTAAAACTATGTTTATCTATATCATAGGATTTTAATCTGTCTTCTTTGCGTCTTACATGTGAACGTTTTCTATAAAATCGGATTTTATTAATCCAAAAACCATTCATGTTTCTACGATCAACACCACTTCTTTTTTCAAAAAAACAAAGTTCTTTAACATCCATTATAAACAGTTAACCTAAAATAAACTTATGAACAAAAAATTCCTTGTAAGGAATTATTCTTGCTTTTTTTTGCAAATCAAAAAACAAAAAATAACTACAATTTCAATTGTTCATAATATATATCAGATATCATTGTCAAATTTTTTGTATTTAATTTAATTATAATAGATTAATTCTACATGAAGTAATTTTAAAGAAAAGTGAGAGTATTCTAACAAGAAAGCAGATTATACTCTTATTTGTAGGTGAAAAATATAATATTAAATTCCTCTTTATCAAGACACTATTTTTATTTTACCAAAACACAGGAAAATAGACATATATTTAGAGATGCAGGCAATAAAACAAATTATTATTTAATCTGCACCACAGCTTTCGTAAATTTCAGGACTTTTATTTAACCATTATGTATACAATACCCTGCACAAAAAAGTATTTATCCTACACTTTAAAATATCTTGAAATTCCTTGTCTAAAAACAAAAAACCCGAAAGTGATAAAACACTTTCGGGTAAATAAAAATTTATAATCTCTTATTCTATGTTAGTTAATATTCAAACCTCCTGGAGATGCAAGAAGCTCTATGCTCGTTGTTGCCTGCCTTGTTGTACCATTGCTCTCTGTAACAACAAGTATTACAGTATAGTTTGCCCCTTCTCTATTTAAAGTATACTGATGAGTAGGATTTAGCTCTGTTGAAGTACCTCCGTCTCCAAAGTTCCAACTGTAAGTTCTGTTATTTACAGTATCAAGCCCACCTATACTAAAAGTTATAGCACCATTTATTCCACCTGCAGGAGATAATGCAGCAGGAGTAATAGAAACCGGACCAAGAGCTGAGACAGGAGTTGCACTTGCATGCACCCCATTACTATAATTTGGTGCAGCATCATGGGTAAAAGCTGTATAATAATATGTTGTATTATTTAATAGACTGCTGTGTACAAAAGTAGTACCAACTCCTTCATACAACTCTAATCCGTCAGTAGGACCAGTTGGATATGCATCTGTTTTATATCTAATTGTTATACCTGCAAAATCTGCATCTGTTGGATTTATCCAGCGCAGGGTATTTTGAGCATCTCCGGCAACAGCCATGCAGGATGTAACATTAGCTGGAGGAGTAGTGTCTATGCTGGTATCTATAGTATATGTTACAGTAAGCTTTGGCCGCTGATCTGCATTTGCTGCTTCACTGGACGCAAATGTACGGTAACTGTCACTACTTGCTGATGAATCAGAATTAACAAGAAGTCCGTAATTTGTATCTGGAGCATCAACCCAGCTGCGCACCATATCAGTGACATTCCAGGTTTTGTACCCTATAGTTGTATTAACCGGATTTTTATCTTCAAAAGTATCTATATCTGCTTGTGCAAGGGGAATATTATTATAACACAAACTACTTGTTGTCCAAGGATTTGTTCCATCATATGTATAACCAGTGCATTGGCTTAAATCAGGATTATGATTTATGATATTGTGCACGGATATGTCATATTGGTCATCACCACCAAAAGCACTCATATATAAATGCAGGGTTGCACTCTCAATTAAAGCGTTTGCAGGAATAGCTGAAAGAGCCAATTTCATTATAATTGCATTTGCGGGCTGATTTACATCCCATGTATAAATATTAAGTGTCTGGCTTGCAATACCTACGTCAGTATTTATATTAATAAATGTATCCTGAATAACTCCTTTATAATCAGCATCAGATGTTTCACCAAAAGTTTTTGTTATAATACTTCCAACAGAAGAAGTTATAATACATATTTCTTCATTGGAATCTGGACTTTCCCCATATTGATTATATGCTCTTACTACTAAATAATAAGTAACATTTTCAACCAAACCAGTTACTGTATAATCTGTAACATTGCCGCATTCAACCTGATTTGGGTAAGCACCCTGGGTTGTACCATAGTATATTCTATATCCGAGAATATCTTCTGATGAAGGGTTTGCCTGCCAGCTAAAATGAGCTTCTGCACCAAATGCTATTGAAGAAAATAACAAAATAAAAATTGCTGATAATAGAAAGTATGTTTTTTTATCGTTCATTGAGTTCCCCCTGATTTAAAATATTTAACATAAGTTTGTGACAGCGAAAAACATGCCAATATAAACTTATATCATATATTTTTTTATAAATCAGTTGATACCAAATGTGTTATTACTCTACCTGTAAGTTAAAACATACCATAATGAAAGTATTGTATGTATTTTTTTAAATTCTTATCCAAAGTTTTTCAAAATCGACACAATCCGTTTTGCAGCCTTACCATCACCATAGGGAGAAACTCCGCGGGCCATTGACTTATAATATTCTTTATCAGTTAATAATTTTTCTGCTTCAGAAATAATGAGAGCTTTATTGGTACCAACAAGGCGAACAACTCCAACTTCAACAGCTTCAGGACGTTCAGTTTCTTCTCTTAGAACCAGAACAGGTTTGCCTAATGCCGGAGCCTCCTCCTGAACACCTCCTGAGTCGGAAATAATAAAATACGCATGTTTCATGGCTTGTACAAACTGGGCATAGCCGAGTGGCTCCACCAGATAGATACGAGAATGTCCCCCCAAAATTTCATAAGCAGGCTTGGTAATGTTGGGATTTGGATGCACCGGGTAAAGTAATTCTATTCTATTATTTCGTTCTACCAGATTTAGTATAGCCGTAAATGCATCCCGCATGGGTGCACCGAAATTTTCACGACGATGGGAAGTGAGTAAAACCAAGTGTTTTGCTGGATCCAGATCAATGCCAATATCAAAATCCTTTTGGGCTGTTTCCAAAAGAGCATCAATTACTGTATTACCAGTTACATGAATATAATCTTCAGAAATATTTTCCCGCAGCAAATTTTCTCTTGCCGACTTTGTAGGAGCAAAATGTATGGCAGATAAATGGCCTGCCACAATCCGGTTCATCTCTTCAGGAAAAGGATTGT
>JASFBI010000382.1 GCA_030149595.1 Desulfobacterales bacterium | reverse complement strand
AAACTCTCATGATTACGGCTTGTTGGACGGAGTTTCATATAAAATATCTTGATTCAGAAAAAAACTTTACCCCTGTTCAGATATTATTTATTAGTCCTAATTCAAATGAAACACAAAATTTAGATTGATCATTCGTTAAGTTTTAATCCCTTTGACAAAGCTCAACTAAAACACCATTGGTTGATTTAGGATGAAGAAAAGCAATTTTTGCACCTCCTGCTCCTATCCTTGGCTTTTGATCAATAAGCCGAACACCTTTTTCTTTTAACTCTTCCAAAGAAGCTTCTATATCTTCAACCCTAAAAGCCACATGTTGAATCCCCTCTCCTTTTTTTTCAATATATTTTGCAACAGGTCCATCTGCAGCTGTTGATTCCAAAAGCTCAACTTCACTTTCACCAACAGGAAAAAAAGCAGTTGTAACTTTTTGTGCTTCTACTGTTTCTGATCCTTCAAATTCCAGGTTAAGAATATCTAACCAGAAATTTTTCCCAGCATCTATACTTTTTACTGCAATACCAAGGTGATCAATTTTTAGAATTTTCATAAATCTCTCCAAATAATTACAAAAAAATAACTAAAGGAATCTAATAACGGCCATAAAACCAATCTGGATTTTTCATTCAGGTTTGCTTCATGGCCATTATTAGGCAAGTATCTGTATGATACAATATCTATCAACTCTTTTTTTTAACTTTTGTTTTTGAGAAACCCTTTTTAAGGGTTACCTCTTCAGCAGCTTTTTCCACGCTTAAATCAAAACTTTGAGCAATCAGAGAAGATAAATTATACATATGCTCTCTTGCCTGGCCTAAGTCATACCCCTTGTAATTTCTAAAACTCATTACAACACCAGCTATGGAAGCAAAAAAAGCATGAAAAAACAGTCTGTTAACAACAGGCGTTCCTACTTTTTCAAATGCAGTATCAAACAAAGTTAAAAAAAAATCCTGCACAGCATTGTATTTTTTCAGTGTTTTATCATTAATTTCACCTTTGATCATAAAATGACACATTATCTGAAAAGTTGCTTCATTTTCAAGAAGATAATCAATTATTGTTTTCGCAACATCCTCAAGTGAAATAAGGTCTAATTCAAAAGAATCTTCTATTACTTTTTCAATATTACTCATATCCTGAAAAAGCAATTCCACAAACAGATCATCCTGGCTTCTAAAATAACGATAAATAGATGCTGGAGAAACTCCAAGAGAGTCTGCAATATCTCTCATACCTATTTCATGAAAAGATTTCTGATTAAACAGTTTCTTAGCCGCTTCAACTATAAGCCCCCGTCTTGCATCCCTCTCATCTTCTCTTAATCTTACAAAGGCTGATGTTCCTGTCTTTTCCATAATTAATTTTCTTTTAAAGCAGGTCTAAAATACTACAAATATTTCACCCTGCATTTATAATTTAAATATTAAAAAATACCTCTATCTGACAACTCTTTAATCTGTTCCTGAGTATAACCGAGTTCTGCAAGAATAGACTCAGAGTTCTCTCCAAAAACTACAGGCGGAGTTCTAAGGGATCCGGGATTTTCCGACATTACTATGGGAATCCCAAAAGTTGCTTTAATATTACCTGCACCATCTTTTATGTCAGTAACAGAACCTCTCTCTCTAAAATGCTTATCTTTAAGAACTTCTTCTAAATTTTGAACTTTACCACAGCATGCATCAGCTCCGCCTAACTCTTCTTCCCACTCATCTGCTGTTTTAGTTTTAAATTTTCCTGTAAAAAAATCAAGCATCTCCTGTTTTCTTGCTCCATCATACTGCAAAGGAATAAACTCTTCTGCACCCATAACTTCACAAAATTTCTTCCAGAATTTAAATTCTAAAGCTCCCACAGAAAAAGTTCTTTTGTCTTTGGTCTCATAGGTATTATAGAAAGGATATTGATGGGAAAGAAGTGTATTTGCCCTTTGCGGTACCTCTCCTATCAACTGTTGCATAAACAGTGCTATGGACTGAAAACTTACCATGGAGTCTGTCATGGAGATATCAATATACTGACCTTTACCACTTTTTGTTCTTGCCTGCAAAGCAAGCAATATTCCTATAACAGCATTCATACCACCACCGGCAATATCTGCAAACTGAACACCAGGTATGGAAGATGGTCGATCTTTTTCCCCAATCAGCTCAAGTATCCCTGAATACCCAAGATAATTAACATCATGACCTGCTCTATCACTATATGGACCAAACTGACCATAGCCTGTTATAGAACAGTATATAACTCCAGGATTAATTTTTGAAACAGATTCAAAATCAACTCCCAGTTTCTTTACTACACCAGGCCTGAATCCTTCAATAATAATATCTGCATCTTTTGCCAGCTTGTAAAAGATCTCCTTACCCTGCTCTGTTTTAAGATCAAGGGCCATATGTTCTTTATTACGGCTGATTGTCCCTACAAACAGGCCTTCTGCCTTATAACGATTATCTTCTATGGCTATTACACGAGCACCATGATCTGCTAATATCATTGAACAAAAAGGACCGGGTAACAAGCGGGATAAATCAAGAACATTTAATCCTGCCAAAGCACCTTTGTTTTGCATAATCAAAAACCTCCCTTTCCATAAAAAACACATTTATTTATTGTCTAAGCAAAAAAATATTTTTTTACTTGGACAATATTTTATTTAAAGACCTAAATTACCGGCTGCAACCATTTTCATTATTTCGTTTGTACCTGCAAAAATTGTCATGATACGAACATCTCTAAACCCCTGCACAATAGGATTATCTTCTGTAAGC
>JASFBI010000049.1 GCA_030149595.1 Desulfobacterales bacterium | reverse complement strand
GTTAAATCAGCTAAGATACGGCAACAGTCAGTATCAATATCCAGGTCAATATAAATGGTTGAAGGTATTGTACACCTGAGAAATTGAACTGCATCATTTATAACAGAATAGAGTTTTACATATTCTTTTTTAACACTGCTTTTACGGCTAAAAAGAAGAATATGCTGGACCATCTCCGTTGCCCGCACAACACCTTGCATAATTTCTTTTAAATTACTATGGACAGAACTTTTTTCAGGTACTTCATCCATAGACATCTCTGTATATCCTGAAATTACATAAAGAATATTGTTAAAATCATGGGCTATTCCCCCTGCTAAAATACCAATGGCCTCCATTTTTTGAGACTGCCTGAGTTGAGACTCCAACTCTTTTTTTTCCTTCTCTGCCCGATTATGTTCTTTTATTTCATTCTTTAACTCTTTGTTTGATCTTACCAGTTCAATTGTTCTTTCCTGCACCATGCTTTCAAGTATTTTTTTTTGCTTTTGCAGATTATTTTCAGCATCCCTGAGCCGCAAAGCAGTATTAACCTGTGCAACCAATACACATTCGTCAATCGGTTTGGCAAGATAAACATCAGCACCTGCTTCAAGACCTTTTACCAGATCTTTAGAGTCTGTTTTGATTGCAGAAATCAAAATAACCGGAATATTTTTTGTTTTTTCATCTTTCTTCAAAATTCTGCAAACTTCATATCCATCCATTTTCGGCATTTTGATATCAAGCAAAATCGTATCAGGTAAAATTGTCTTTGCTTTTTCAATACCTTCAGAACCTGATTTAGCAACTATTAAATCACACTCCGGTAAAAATGTCTTAAATATGGCAAAGAGAGTAATCAAATTGTCCTGTTTATCATCAATGGCTAATATCTTCGGCATGATTATTCCTTTAAATCGGGTAATATTCTAATTTTTCAGCCAGTTATTAGTCTTTTTAAGTAATTGTTTTGCATCAATCGGTTTTGCAAGATAATCATCTGCACCTGCTTTAATAATTTTTTCTCTGCTGTGTATTTTATTTAATACTTTAAATCCGTCAATTTCAGGCATCATCAAATCAAGAACAATATATTTTGGAACTGTTTTCTGTTTTTTTTTTTAACATAAGGAAGTTTTTTAAAAAATTAGGAAAAATTTAGAATAATGGTATGTAAGGTAAGGCTATTTGTCAAGAGATATGATTTTATAAGGGAGACCTTTGAATAACTCCCTATTTTAATGAATCTATCTATTCTAACATATTGATTTTATTAAAAGATCTAAAGGGGTAGAATTAGCTGTTAAATCAAAATAAATATTTATGGTACGCCTGGAGGGATTCGAACCCCCGGCCTACGGATTAGAAGTCCGTTGCTCTATCCAGCTGAGCTACAGGCGCAAAGATTTTTTTTGTAACACAGGATAATTTATATGTCTATCTATTTTTTTAAAAAAAGATAAAAAAAATAGATTTAGAAGATATAAAAAAAATATGTACTTTGATTTGTTAAAGATTAATATTATGATTTTATAAAAAGGTTTGTAAATTTTACAATAGTGGAATAGAGTTAAGTCTCTTAATAAAGGACTTAGAATTTGGATTTTTAAAGGCTAACATTTTTTCTATATATTCAAAATGCTACTGGTTGTGTTTTTCCCGTTTGATTTGAATCAAGACCATGTTTTAAATAACATACATGGCAGATTTATCTACTACAACGAAAATTGAAACTCTCATGATTACAGTCTGTTGAACGGAGTTTCATATAAAACATCTATAATACATAATAATTCATATACATATTATAATTAACATATGAAAATTAAATCATCTAAAAAAAAAAGTATAACTAAGGCGAAGTTGTTGCCTGCTGTTTCCTCCTCTGAAAAAAATATTGTAAAATATGATCCTCTTAAACGGTATTTTTCGGAAATAAGCCAATATGGTTTATTGACAAGGGAACAGGAAGTTGAATTAGGAAAAAAAGTTCAGGAAGAAGGGGATTCTGAAGCAGCATATATTTTAGTTACTTCAAATTTAAGACTTGTTGTTAAAATAGCTATTGAGTTTCAAAGGGTCTGGATGCAAAATCTTTTGGATCTTATACAGGAGGGAAATATTGGCCTTGTGCAGGCTGTTAAGAAATTTAATCCATATAAAAATGTAAAGTTTTCATATTATGCTTCTTTTTGGATCAAGGCTTATATATTAAAATTTATTATGGATAACTGGAGGCTTGTAAAAATTGGCACCACACAAGGTCAGAGAAAACTTTTTTTTAAATTAAAAAAGGAAAAGCAGAAACTTATAGAAAGCGGGTTTGACCCACAGCCAAAGTTGTTGTCTGAAAGGCTTGGGGTGTCTGAAAAAGAAGTTATAGATATGGATATGAGATTAACAAGTTGGGATGTCTCTCTTGATGCACCTGTAAGGGAAGATTCAAATACAAGTAGAGTAGATTTTTTGCCTTCATCTGGTGAGTCTGCTGAAGACCAGCTGGCAAAAAAAGAACTTAAAAATATGCTTCATTTAAAAATAGAAGAGTTTAAGATAACTCTTTCAGATAGAGATCTTGAAATTTTTAACAGCCGTATTTTTTCTGAATCAGTTGTAACTCTTCAGGAAATAGGGGATAAATATAAAATTTCAAGGGAAAGAGTCAGGCAGGTTGAAAATAATATAATAAAAAAATTTAAGGTTTTTTTTAAAGATGAGATGCCAGAATTTAAACTCCGAAAATAAAATCAATGATGCTGTTGTTTTGAAATTCATTAAAAAGGGAGTTGTTCAAAGGTTTCAATATACAGTATAAATCTTTGCAACAGATAGTTTGTATTGTATGTATGGTTTTAAAATCTGCATTTTGTAACAGCCTGTTTGGAAAACTTAAAAGTAGAAATGCAAATATATACTTTGTGTCTGAACGAAAAAGACAGTTTTTGTTCAGACACTACTTTACATTCCGGATAATATCTTTAAGTATCTTTATATTTTAATTTAGGATCTGTTTTACTATGGGAAAAAAATATTGGAAGACAACCTTGTTTTTATTTACTCTGATTTTTATCATGGGTTGCTTGTTAAAATCAGATACATTCAAGGTTAAGTCTAATGAAAAGCAGACACAAGAGTCAGAAAAAGACCAAAAACAAAAAAAAGAGGATTTTTTCAAAATAGGATTAGGTGAATCTCCTTATTATTATTTTCTCCTTTCACAAATAAAATTGAATGAAAATAATTTGAAGCAGGCTATTTTATTATTGGATATGGCTGTAAAATATGATCCACAATCTTCTTTTTTAAAAAAAGAGCTTGCTGTCTTATACATGTATAACAATGATATTACTGCATCCATAAAAAAGCTTGAGGAGATTTTTAAAATTGATGAAAACTATGTTGAAGGATTGATTTTGTATGGAAATATTCAAAAAAGCATGAAGAATTATGAAAAAGCTATAGCTATTTATGAAAAGGTTTTAAAAATAGATCCAACAAAAAAGAGAATAGCTATGATTTTAGGTAATGTTTATTATGAAAAAAAGGAGTATGACTCTGCAATAAAAACATATAAAAAAGGTTTGAAAATAGACCCGGAGTTTTATGGTGCTTATTTTTTTATGGGAAAGATTTATGCAGAACAAGGGAAATTTGAGCAAGCTGAAAAAGCATTGTTAAAAACAATTCAACTATCACCTGAGCTTATAGAACCCCATATTGAACTTATTTCACTTTATGCAAAAGAAAATAATAAGAAAGGTGTGAAAACAACACAAAGTAATGCTTATTATGAAAAACAGATTGTTTTGATTTGTAATGATCTTTTAAAAGTTTATCCTGAGAATATTAATGCTTTAATTGAATTAGGAATCAGTTATAGAAAAACAGGAGATCATAAAAAAGCACAAAAATATTTTGACAGGGTCATCGAAAAAAGTACGAATGATGCAGTTGATCTGGTAAAAATAGTAGTGAAGAGTTTAATGAATAAAAAACGTAATAATGATGCCATTGTTATTTTAGAGCAGATTTTGAAAAAATCATCAAATAAATCAAAGGTACATTATACTATGGCTTTGGCTTATACAGAGAAAGGTAAAGTAAAAAAAGCTATAGAACATTATAAAAAGGTAGGGACAAACTCTAAGTTCTATGAATTTTCAAGATTAAACATCGTTTTTTTATTAAAAGGTGAAAAAAAATATAAAGAAGCTGTTTCTATAATGGAAAAGTTGCTTAAAAAGGCTCCTGAAAACATTGAGTACCTTATGTATCTTAGCTTATTTCAACAGGAACTGAAACAGTTTAAAAAAGCTGAAAAAACTATACAAAAAGCCTTAAAAGCTGTTCCTGGAAACACAAAAGTTTTATTTGCCTTAGGTGTTTTACACGATAAGTGGGGAAACAGGGAAAAATCCTTAGAACATATGAGGAAAATATTGTTAGTTGAGCCTGAAAACCCCAGTGTACTTAATTATATTGGTTATACTTATGTTGATATGGGAATTAAGCTTGATGAGGCTGAAAAATTAATAATAAAAGCTTTAAAATACAAACCCGATGACCCATATATTACAGATAGTTTAGGGTGGCTTTATTATAAAAAAGGTATGTATAAAAAAGCTGAAATATATTTAAAAAAAGCGGTAAAACAGGTTCCTTCAGACCCTATACTATTAGAACACCTGGGAGATCTGTTTTTTGCTGTAAAAAATTATAAGCAAGCTTTTAAAAATTATAACAAGGCTCTAAAATATTCTACAGAGGATAATAAAGGTCTTAAAGAAAAGATCAGGACTGTAAAAAAATGAAAAGGGAGATGATAAGCTGCTGTGTTTTCACTTTTTTTCTTTTTTTTTATGGGTGTGCAATTTTACCCTGTTATGAAAAAAAAATTGAGATAGAGGCAGGAGTAAAAGATAAACTTTTACAGATCGTACATGTTAATAAAAATCTGTACTCTGCAAAAGGTATAGGTAAAATAAAAATTAAAGATAAAGATGGTGTGTTTCAGAGTTTTAAAATAGCCTGGCTTTTTTTGCGTCCCGATAAACTTAGAATAGAGATTTTGATGATATCAGGTCAGCCTGCTGCAAGAATAGCAGCTGATGGCAGATATCTTTATATGGATCTTGGTGCATTTTACAAACATAAATTTTTTAAAAAAAAAAGGAAAAACCCCAGTCTTTACAAACTGTTAAAAATAGATATTTGTGCGGATGATTTAATTAAACTTCTGTCAGGTATTATTCCCTGTATGAAGTATGATTCTGCCAGTTTTTTTGAAGATAAAACAACCAGAGAAAAAATTATTTCACTTAAAAAATGCAGGGGCAGGATAAGTGAAAAAATTTATTTTAATGATAATTTTGGAAAAGCATATAAGAAAGAGCAGTATAAAAATAAAAAACTGATTTATGGAGCTGTATTTGTAAAAACAGTTGATGTTGATGGTTTTATTCTTCCATCAAAATTAATTATATCAGGTAAAAACAGAGTTGAAATTTTACTTGATGTCAGGCAATGCTGGGTTAATATTAATGTATCAGCTTCAAAATTTGTATTAAAAAAGATGTAAATTATTTTCCCTGATAATCTAATTGTTTATAGGATTGATCTTAGCTGTAGCTGTTGGGAACGCTATTTAATCTAAAAGTTTTAAAGATAGAAAAATTGATTGAAGTTAAAAAAAAAGTGGCTTTTGAAAAAAGGCTGGTTAAATGTAATAACATAATAACATTAGGTGTTTTGCCTGATTTTTCCAATTATCTGCCTGATAACAGACAGCTTATATTTAACGCAGAAAAGATCTACTATCCTTCTGTATTTTATGCAGATATTTTTGATACCATGGGGAAAAAAATTTTTCCAAGTTGTCAAACCTATAGATTTGTTCAGGATAAAATTAAGCAGACAGCAATTTTTAATCTGCTTAAAATATCCCATCCAAGAACTAAAATTTATTATGGAAATCATCAGAAAAAAAGGATAACAGATGATTTTAAATTTCCCTTTATCGCAAAAATTCCAAAAGGATCTGCCCTGGGAAGAGGTGTTTTTTTAATAAAAAACAGCAATGAACTGGAGTCATATAAAAAAATGACCCATGCTGCCTACATTCAGGAATATTTGGACTCAGACAGGGATGTTCGTGTTGTGATAATAGGGGATAAAGTTGCTCATGCTTACTGGAGAATAGCAAAAAAAGGTGAGTTTAGAAGCAACATAGAACAGGGGGGAACGGTAAGTCTTGCTGATGTGCCTGATCAGGCATTGGATCTTGCACTTTATACAGCAAAAAAATGTGGCTGGAATGATGTTGGAATAGATATAATAAAAAGCAAAAATCGTTATTATATTATTGAAGCAAATATGAAATATGGTAAGGAGGGATTTAGAAAAGCTGGAATAAATTATCATAAACTTATGGAAAAGATGATTGATAATGAAGAGATATGATGATCAGACTTTAAACTTTTTTAAAAAAATATCTGATGAAAAAGAGAATAAATCTCTTGTACCCCATGACTATAGAAGGTTGTGTTGTAAGATTTGCTGATACCATAGGCTATATTGGAAGAGATCTGGAAGATGCCATCAGATTAGGTATTATATCAAAATCCATGGTTCCTGGGAAATGTGTAAAAGCACTGGGTGATTCAAATGGAAAAATTGTGTATAATCTTGTAACTGATCTTATTATAAATAGTAAAGACAAGGATTATATTGTTTTTAGCCCTGAAACAGCAGAAGCATTACAAGAGCTTAAAAAATTTAACTATGAATATATTTACCTGAACAAGAAGATAAAAAAGCATTATAAAAATATAAAACGGCTCTATGAATTTTTATTTGAATTGTATTTAAAAGATATTGAAAAGGAGAATAAAAAGTCTGTGATTTTCAAAAATTTTTTGGAAAATATGTCAGAATCTTATATTTTATCATCACAAAAAGCTGAGATAGTAAGAGATTTCATTTCAGGAATGACAGACCACTATTTTCTTATGATGTGTCCTGAGAAACTCACAAAACATATAAATATTTTGAGATAAACATAAGTTTAAAATGTATGAAAAAAGAGTATATCGCAATTTTGTTTGTGATAATGAATTAATATCATATAGTGTTGTTGAAAAAGAGACAGATTTGCTGGTTTCCACCTGTTCTGATCTTAGATTAAAAACAAGGGAGCTGATTTTAGAATGTCGCAGATACATAGAGTATTATATTCACGCTAACCCTCTGTTTAAAACAGCTCTTTCTCCTCTTGAAATGAATAATTTGGCACCGGATATAATAAAAAAAATGCTCAATGCAGGAATTTTTGCCAAAGTAGGGCCTATGGCGGCAGTAGCAGGTTCTATTGCTGAATATATAGGCTGTGGTCTGCTTGCTTATTCAGATTATGTTATTGTGGAAAATGGAGGTGATATTTTTCTGAAAACAAAAAAGGATGCAACAATAGCTATTTTTTCAGGGAAATCGCCTTTGAATATGCGTGTTGGAATATCTGTTGACTCATCAAAACAACCACTTTCCATATGCACATCATCAGGAACCATAGGTCATTCACTGAGTTATGGAAAAGCTGATGCAGTATGTGTTGTATCTGAATCAGGAGCACTTGCAGATGCTGCAGCAACATCTGTGGCAAACAGGGTGAAAACCAAAAAAGATATTCATAATGCACTGTTATATGGGGAAAAAATAAAAGGTGTTTTGGGTGTAGTTGTTATAAAAGATGATGGGATTGGTTTTTGGGGAGATATTAGGGTTGTACCTGTTTTACCCAAAAAAGGTTGAAATAATCTCTTATAAGTATTAAATATATGCATTAATTTTAAATATTTTTGACAGGTGCATGTAACGTGGCATAGACAGGCTGTTACAGAATGAAAATTTCTTCAAGTTTAATTTTTCAATGCAGAAGTTGGACAAATTGGTGTTTTATAAAAGCTTGTTGACAGATTTTGTTAGGTAGTAAAAGAATATGAATAATCCAAAAGAAACTCCTATGATAAAGCAGTATATGTCTATAAAAAAGGAGTACTCGGATGCTATTTTATTTTATAGAATGGGAGATTTTTTTGAAATGTTTTTTGAAGATGCAAAAATCGCATCTCCTATTCTTGAAATAACTTTAACATCAAGAAATAAAAACAAAGAATTTTCTGTTCCCATGTGCGGAATCCCTGCACGAGCCGCAGATGTTTATATCCAAAAACTTATAGAAAAAGGGTTTAAGGTGGCTGTTTGTGATCAGGTGGAAAATCCTGCTTTTGCAAAGGGAATTGTAAAGCGTGCAGTTGTAAGAGTAATTACACCTGGTATGGTTTTAGACAGCCAGTATCTGGATTCCAAAACAAACAATTTTATAATTTCTGTTGCTTTGGATCGTGAGATGATTGGTCTTTCATCTATGGATATTTCAACAGGCCTGTTTCATATGACCCAGAGCAGTGATATTCCACTGATTATAAATGAAATATCAAATAGAGAACCCAAAGCAAATATTTTAAAAAAAACAGATTACGATAATTTTGTTTTACAATAAATGTACATTCTGTATTATGAAAAAACAGTTAATTACCTTGAAAAAGAGAAATATGATTATAAAAAATGTAAAAATTTTTTAA
>JASFBI010000381.1 GCA_030149595.1 Desulfobacterales bacterium | reverse complement strand
ATTTTAAAATAAAGTATGAATTACGCAGCTCAGTGGGGTTTTTCCCGATCTTCAATCCACCAAAAAATTCTTCAAACTCATCTTTTTTTGCCACATCATAGTAATTTTCCAGCATGGAAAGCACAAGGCTTTTACCAAAACGCCTGGGACGGATAAAGAGTTGCGATTTTGTATTTTCAAGTAGAGGAATTTTATCTGTTCTGTCACAATACAAATATTTTTCTTTAATAATACCAGCAAAATCAGCTATTCCGTATGGATATTTCATTGTTTGCCCCTTTTTTCACAGGCTGGATTGTTTTTTTAAAAACCCTGTTGAATTTCGTCCCTTTGGAATGAGCAGTTACAACTTTAAAAGCGCACATATATCTTTTACAACAAATTTATTTTTAAGAAGTTTTGAAAAATCTTTTTTACTCTCAATTGCCTTTTTAACACCTGCACTACAGACAGTCTCTCCATATAAAATAGCACCCACAAGATGGCTGTCGTGAAAAACAAAACAGACATATTCTTGTTCTGACTTTTCTTCAAACACAAGGTAACTTCCATCTTCCGGGGCAAATTTACCTATGCTGAAAAGATCAACTCCCAGTACTTTTAAAGTATTTGAACGCGGAATACCTCCAAATCCTACTTGTTGCCCAACAGCATTCATACCAGCTATGCTGCCCTGGTATTGAGCTGCATTCCATAAACCATATGAAACCCCACGATGCTCTGCTATATCGCCTGCTGCAAAAATATCTTCATTAGATGTCTTAAGATAGTCATTGACTATAACTCCTTGATTTACATTCAGACCGGTAATCTTTGCAAGATAACTGTTTGATCTGACCCCTGTAGAAAAAATCACCAGATCTGCAGGAAGAGTTTCTCCACTGTTTAAAACCACACCAGCCACACGTTCATCTCCTGCAAGCTCTTTAACAGACACTTTTGTTTTCAGGTTAATACCAAGATTTGATATGTATGATTCAAGTAATAAGGCAGCTTTTTTATTCAATTGCCTTGGCATTAAATAATCGAAATGTTCCAGAACAGTAATGTTTTTTTTGTTGTGAACCAAAGCTCCCGCAATTTCAAGCCCTAAAATACCTCCTCCGACAATAACAACAGAGTTTGCATGTTCAACCGCACCTTTTATATAATTCACATCACTTAAGGTTCTCAGCGGCGTAACCCCTTCTAACTGTATTCCTGGCAGAGGAGGCATAAAAGCATGGGATCCTGCAGTTAAAATTAATTTATCATATAAATGGGTTGTACCATCTGTAAGAGTAACTTCATTATTATCAGTAGAAAAATCTGATACTTCCGCACCCATAAATAGATCAACCCGATTTTCAAGATACCAGTTCTCGGGATGTATGAATATACTGTCCTGCTCAACTTCACCAGCAAGCAAACGACTCAGATTAAGCCGATAATATGGTAAAAAATTCTCTTTTGACAACAGGGTAATTTTAACATTATCCGAAATTTTCCTTATGGATTCTACTGCAGAAACACCTGCAATACCTCCTCCAATAATAACGATATTTCCTGATTGTCTGCTGTCAACTTCTTTTTCCTGCAAACCTGTAATTTGTTCAAACTCCTTAGATGACGATCCACAAACCCTGCATTTATCAGGAGGTATATCCCCCACATGATCATGGTTACATACCATACATCGCCAATAATTACTTTTCCCCTTGGTTTTTACCGAGTCCAAAGGCTCTGAAAACAGTTCAAAAAGTTTTTTGGGAGCCCCGCAAACAGGACACTCAGCAGGTGGCTCTTTTTCTCTGTGTATATATCCGCAAACAGTACAATGCCACACTCCATTATTATTTTCAGACATATTTTAAAACTCCTATTAATTAAAAATAAAAAAATGACAGACTTTTATTCAAAAATTAACCTTAAACAGCTTTTATCGCATCTGTTTGAGATAAAAAAAACCTATGGGCAGTCTTAATATAAGAAGAGACGTTGAATAAACCATCCCAAAAGCAAGAATATTAGCATCTGAACCATAATCTTTAAAAAAATATAACATTGCTCCCTGGATAGTTCCAAGACCAAAAGGTGTTACAGGAAGATTTCCTGCGAAAAAAATCAGAGGAACATAAACGGATAGAGAAAAAAAAGGGATATTCATTCCAAAGGCTTTTACAGCAAAAAAGAAAAAATAAACAAATGAGGTAAAATAACCCACTCTAAATAAAAAAAGTATGAAATAGTTTTTAACAGGAGCATCCCTTAATATTTTTAAAAATTCCAATTTTCTGTATTTTAGCAAAGTTTTTTCAAACCATGCTGTTTTTAGCAGAATAATACCTGCTGTTGCCATTGATAAAATACCCAGGCTGATATAACAGATTGTTTTAACCTGCACGGACATATTATTTAAAAAAAAACAGCCGAGTAAAACCAAAATTATAAGAGTAAGTGTATCCACAACAAGATAAAAAAAGAGAATACCCGATGTCAGGTTAATGGGAATTGAATGTTTTTTTTTTATAAGAACAGCAATAGCTCCTAATCCAAGATGATAATTTATTATCATAAGGATATAGGTAATGCCCCTTGCAAAAAGCATATCTTTATAAGAGATAGAGTAATCAAATGATCTGAAAAGATAAAAAAGATTTTGGGACTCATAAAAAAACCAGAAAAAAATAAAAAAAATTACCAGAGGAAGATAAATTTCAACTTTTACATTTTTTAATGATAAAATAAAATAATTAATATCTATACTAATAAAAAAATAAAAAAGAATAACAAATGCCCCTATCCAGGGGC
>JASFBI010000048.1 GCA_030149595.1 Desulfobacterales bacterium | reverse complement strand
AATTTTATCAGTTACAAGCTGCTCTACACGCTTTGGACTAGCCCCTGGAAACAGAGTAACAATCTGGGCGTTTCTTATAACAAAACCAGGATCATAACTCCTGGGTAATTTATAATAACCAACTACTCCTCCAACTATTAAAATTATCAATAAAAGCAGTGTTACCCTGTTATTTTCTATGGCAGCTTTTGTTATGCTCAATTTAAAATACCTCTATTCAATATTACGAGGTCTTTATCTTCTATTTTATTTATTCCGGCAATCACAACCAAATCACCAGATACAAGCCCCTCTAATATTTCAAATCCTTTTGGAGTAAATTCACCGGGCACAACAGAACGTCTGTAAATACGACCTGTCTCCTTCTCGATATGCTTAACCACAAAAACAAATGTCCCTTTAAGATCCTTACCCACTGCAAAAGACGGTACAATAAATTTACCCTTTGCAGCTTTTTGCTCAAAAAAACAGGTAACTTCCGCAGCCATACCAGGCATTATACGCCTGTCTGTACTATTTAATCTCGCAAGCACCTGAAAAGTAGTTTCTATTCCAGCAGAAGATATTCCTATCTCTGTTATGGCTGCATTAAATATTTTTCCGGGTACAGCATCAAATACAACTTTAACTGTACTGTTTTTTTTTACCTGCGATATTAATACCTCTGATACTCTAAATTCAACTGTAATACGCAAACCATAATTAATTGACACAACAGGCTGCCCTGAAACAACACCCTCATTCTCTTCTACCATTACATCAGCTATATGGCAGAGAGAAGGTGCTGTCATACGTGTATACTCTAACTGCCGTACTGATAATTCCAATTGGTTTTTAATTGATTGAACAGCTGCAACAGATGCTTCAGCCAAAGATCTTGCTGCATCTAGTTCATTCCTTGAGACATTCAAATTTTTATAAAGATCACGAATTCTGTTATAATTTGCTACTGCATTTCTTTTCCTAGCCGAAAATTTTGAAAGAGAGGCTTTTACTGCATTAACCTTAATCCTGTAATCTGCAGGATCAAGTTGTGCTATGATCTGCCCTTTATATACCAAATCACCAACTTTAACCATAATAAGATCAATAAGTCCATCCACCCTGAAACTTAATCTGGATTCTTTATCCGCCTTTGCTATACCGGAAAATATACGATCTGTTTTATCAAAAGTTTTAACAACCTTAATATATTTAACTGGCCTTAACTTTTTTTTCTTTTCCACAAAATCTTTATCACTGCAGCATATAAAAAATAGTGAACAGACCAGTATAAACACTATTATAATTCTACGTTTAATTTTGTCTTCCTCCTCATTCCTAATGCAAATATTTCTCAGGTTCATTAAAAAAGCCGGCTATTATTTCAATCCATTGACTGTTATCACTTGAACTTAACAACAATTTAAAACTGCCCATGGCATATTCCAGTTTTAAAATATCACTTAAAAAAGCATAAAAAGAATTTTCCCATAAAAGCCTTGCAACTATTGTAGTATTTTGTGCATCAATAAGATCTATTACTGATACCACCCCTTTTTCATAGGAATCTGTAATAAGCTTAAAGTTTTTTTCAGCTGCTTGAAAAGCATCTTTTGATAGCTTGATAACCGGATATGATGTTTCCACATCAATCATTGCAGAATATATGTTTTCCTCAATAATACTCTTTGTATATTTACGCTGATTATAAAGAGAGGATAATTCATATTTAACATGTTTTACAGAAGCTTTTTTATAACCCCCTGAAAACAAGTTTAAATCTGCCTTTATTCCAATCTGCCAGTCAATATCATTTTTTTCAGGAAACAGTATGTTATCAAAAGAAGGCAAAGAACTGTTTCCATTTTCAACAAATTTTTTATCAACCCCTCCAAAGAGAGATACAGAAGGAGTATAAAATCTTCTTTTACTCATGGAGTAAACACTTTCCTTAGCTGAAATTGCAAGATCCATACGCTTCATCAATGGATGCAAACCAGTACCCCTGCTCAGCATAATTTTAAGAAGATCATCTAATTTCTCAGGATTATCCATAACATATGAGATACTGTTTTCTTTATCTGCAAACAACGACTCTTTGTTATAAATATATGCTGCATTAAATTCATCAGCATAGGACATTTGTAAAAGATTTTTTATTCTAAGCTTTAAAATTTTAAAATTAGCATTTGAATTTAAAATCAATTTACGGGAATTAGCTATTTTATTTTCCAGCCTGTAAACTTCTGCAGGATTTCCAACGCCAATTTTCCTGCGATTTTCAGCTCTTTTCAAGTTAGACCAGCTCAGATTCAAATTGTCTTTTTGGATCTTACATATCGCCGCAGCTTTCAATATGTCTAAATATGTTTTTGCAGTTTTATAAATTATATTTAACTTTTCTATTTTCAGATCCATCTGTGCTGCCCTGTATAGCTGTTTTACTGCTCTAAAATTAGTTATTGCAGAATCATCATAGATCATCTGAGTAATCTGTGCCTTAATACCAGCTGTTTGCTCAGAAAACATGCCAAAGCTTGCATCAGCTCTATCTGAATCTATATTCATACTATACAATGACATATCAATACTGGGTAAAAGTGCACTTTTTACCTGCTTTACTTTTTGCCTGTTTACCTGGAGCTTGTCTTTTTTTGTTCTAATAATTAAATTTTTTCCCAAAGCTTCTCTTACTGAATCAGCAATAGAGACACCACTACCGCCTTTTTTCTCTTTATATACAAAATCTGCCTGGGTTATCATACGCCAATTGGGCTTAAAACCTATCATTTCAGCAGAAATCATATTAATGCATAGTTTTTTACTTACAGATGTTTTTTTTATATCCGAAAAAATTCGTTTCCGGTCAATGAGAAATTGCTGAATTTCAAGAGCAATTTTTCTTGCATGCCGTTTACTGGCAAACTTTACCGATGTCGCAAAAAGCACTCCTTTTTCTACTTCATCTTTACCCCATACAGAAAAGCTTGGGATTTTATTTTTATTTAACTTTAAAACAAACCGAGCAAATTCTTTTCCTGAAAATCTTAAAAGCGGCATAATAAGTACTGCATCAAACTTATTATTTGGTTTAATAACCATGCTTTTGGCATTAAAGCCAACCTGTTTATAAATTATTTCAATATTCAGCTGTTTTGCTATATTATTAATTCTGATTTTTCTATCAGGGTACATTTTAAGAAACAGGCGGTCTTCTACTATGCATAACTGCTTAAAATTAATAATTTTTTTAAACTCTTTTATGCTGTCTGATATATTTTCAAGAGAAGTTACACGGCATTGTCTTACTTTTTCTTTATCAATCAATATATATCTACCCTGCAATTGGTCATCTATTACTTCTGGAAAATGCCTGGAATATTTATAAGGTTGCAGATAATTATCTGCTGCTCTGTAAAAACAGAGACCTGATTGATTTTGAACCAATTCATAAGGTATAAAAACAGGTTTTTCTGTATTTTTTTTACTTAATGCATAGTCTGATGCAAGCAGTCCCGTAGTAATAATAATATCTACACCAGGGTCTGATAATAATTTCTCAACTCCGGATTTAATTGTTTTTATTGACCAGTTACCATTTACCCTTTTAGAAGAAGTAAATATTATATTAAATTCTAAAGAGATCAGATCATTTATCTCTTTTTCAAGAATATCTGTGTTAATTAATAACCGCGACAAATATCCATCTGTTACAATCCCGATTCGTACAGTCGGCAAAACAGATGCATCTAAATCAAAAACATTAACAAAAACAATACCATACAATAATACAGTAAAAATAATCTTTTTCAGCATCAATGATATTTCTCGTTTGTTGATTAATTTAAAAAGCTTTGGGAAGTTTGAACTACTGTTTTAACTTATATCAAAAGTAATTTCCTTTTGCAACTACAGAACAAAATCTGCTATTTTTACTTCTATTTAATTTTCCCTTTTTATATCTTTACAAATTTTTTATATATTAGTATTCTCAAACTGTAATTTATTTTATCCTCTTTTTTCAACCTAATAAATATTTCAAAATACTATGAATATAAAAAATTTGAAGGGAAAATTGGCTGAATATGGTTTGAGTACAAAAGCAGCTTACAATGCCGAAGCTTTTTCACGAAACCTTGGCCTTCTTAGCAGCTATGAGCAGGAAATATTAACAAACTCTCAAATTGCCATTCCAGGCATGGGAGGTGTGGGTGGTGTTCATCTTATTACCATGACACGAACAGGAATCGGCAAATTTAACATTTCTGACTTTGATATTTTTGAACCTGCTAATGTTAACCGGCAGTTTGGTGCAAAAGTCAGTGATTTTGGTAAAAATAAATTAGATGTAATGGAAGAACAAGCCCTCCTGATTAACCCCTATTTAGAAATCAACAAATTTCCCCAGGGAATTAATACAACAAATATAGATGCTTTTTTAGAAAATGTTGATGTTGTTATTGACGCAATTGATTTTTTTGAATTTGAAACAAGAAGGCTGGTATTTAACAGAGCCAGAGAAAAAGGTATTTATGTTATTACTGCAGGTCCCATAGGGTTTAGCTCAGCAATGCTGATTTTCTCTCCATATAAAGGCATGAGCTTTGACCAGTACTTTGATATATTTTCTAATATGACATTAAATGAAAAATATATCTCCTTTGCCACAGGTCTCACTCCAAAGCCCACGCATTTAAAATACATGAACATGTCAAAAATAGATCTGGAAAACAGAGCAGGCCCCTCACTTGGACTTGCCTGTCAAATATGCTCTGGAATGGCTGCAACCGAAGTTTTGAGAATCATATTAAATAAAAAAAAGATAAAACCTGCCCCATATTTTTTCCAGTTTGACCCTTTTATGCAAAAATATCAAAAAGGCAAACTCCATATGGGTAACAAAAACCCAGTTCAACTGCTAAAAAGAAAAATAGTGTTAAAAAAATTTCTAAACAAAAAAACCATGAACCAGATACCTGAACCTGTTTTTCCAAAACATAGTGAAACAGATAAAATCTCTGAATCTGAAATACATTATATTTTAAAAGCAGGCATTATGGCACCATCAGGTGATAATGCACAACCATGGAAATTTTCTTTTCAAAACAGTAAAATCACTCTTTATATCAACCCTGTTGCCGATGAGTCATTTTTTAATGTCTGTCAAAAAGCGTCTTTAATTTCACTCGGTGCTGTAATAGAAAACATGAAACTGGCAGCAAAATCACTCGGTATTTTTTCGGATATCTCATACAAAAACCAAAAAGATTACAATACTCCTTTTGCAACAATAGATCTTGCAAGAAAAAATATTAATCCTGATTCCCTTGGTCGTTTTATCTGGAAAAGAAATACAAACAGAAAGCTTTATAATAAGACACCTTTATGCAGATCTGTTATATCTGATTTTAACACTGCAATAAAAGATTTCCCAAAAGCAAAACTTGAAATTATAACAGGCAGGGATATACTTAAAAAACTGGCCCGCTTGATTTATATGGTTGATACAATCAGGTGCGAACACCGCCCTCTCTTTGAACATTTAAACAAAATGATACGATTTACACAAAAAGAAACTGATGAAAAAAAAGACGGGCTTCCAATAAAAAATCTTGAAGCAGGCCAGGCAGGAGAGCTATTCTTAAAAGCCTGCAAATCATGGACTGTAATGAATATGTTAAATCACACAGGTTTAGGCAAGATGATCTCTCTTGTTTCTTATCAGGGAATAACAAGTGCATCTGCTGCTGCTCTTTTATTTGTTGATGAAAACAGAGATGCAGATTTTATTTATGGGGGGCGTGCCCTTGAAAGAATATGGCTTACAGCTGCACAAAAGGGAATCTCTTTTCAGCCAATGACAGCAATAACACTATTTTGGACAAGATGGCAGCAAGAGTCCGGTAAAAACTTTTCCAAAAAGCACAACAAACTCTTAAACAGTTTATGGACACAGTACCAGTCTATATTTAAAAAAGTTGATTTTTCAAAAAACGGACATATCATGCTTTTTAGAATTGGGTATGCAGATAATATTTCCTGCAGAACCCTTAGAAAAGATATGAACAGCTTTCTGATGTAACATATATGGCAGATTTATCTGCCACAACGAAAATTGAAACTCTCATAATTACGGTCTGTTGGACGGATTTTCATATAAAACAACCTTTGGAGACTTTTAAAAATATGATTTTAAATTCTAAACGGATTATGGAACCGGAAGCCATGGAAAGTATAGAAGAGGTAGCTGCATATGATAAACTAACTTTAAAATACTTAACCATCCTTCACAACGGTTTTATTGAAACAGTTATAAATGCAAGCCCGGATCATGGCAGTTTTTTAGAAGTCGGATGTGGTACCGGAAGAATAAGTATTGGAGTTGCAAAACATACTGAAAACATCAGCATCACAAGCATTGACCTGTCAGATAATATGCTTAAGGTAGCAAAAAACAATGCAAAAGCAGAAAAGGTTGATGAAAAAATTCAGTTTTTGCGTACCAACGGCAACAATATTCCCTTTAAGAACAATAGCTTTGATGCTGTCTTTTGCCATAATATGCTGCACCATATAAGTAATCCACTACCTGTTTTAAATGAAATGGCTCGCGTTGTTACAAAAGATGGAGCCTTTATTGTAAGAGATCTTATCAGAAAATCCAGACTATTTGCATGGCTGCATGTTAATTTTTTTGGTTTAACTTACAACAAGTTAATGAAAGAGGAGTATAAAAATTCCATATTAGCTGCTTTTTCTAAAAAAGAGTGGGAGGAAATTTTAAAAAACATTAATATGGATAACTTGTTTTTAACCTCTCAGTTTATAACTCATCAGGGAATTGAAAGACAGGCTGCAAACAAGCGGGATAGCATTATTAATATACCTCTCACTTCTTTTATAAAAAAAATATTAAAAAATAAATATGTAAGTTAGAGAGACCTTTGAATAATAGCAATTATCAAAACTAATATGTTAGAATAGTTAAATTTATTAAAAAGGAAGTTAATCAAAGGTCTCTTAGCATCCTTGTAAAAAAGCAGAATCAGGAAACTGACAGTCTTCACTCAGATACAAATTTAGACGGCAGCTTTTACCTGTCAAATAGAACAAGACCATCATTAATCATTTTAAAAAATTCAGGTTTATTTTGGGAGAAGTGCTCATCCATCTCTTCTATAATACCTAAGTACGGAGTCCTTATGGCATGATGAAACTCGACAGGTTCCCCTATCTGCCTGAAAAGATACCCCATCCTTTTCAACATATAATACATCCTTTTTTCAAGCATTACATACCAATGGGTAAGCTCCATCTGCCTGGTCAACTGATAAAGATTTTTTAATAATCCGCTTACTATTTCAGGCTTTACCCTTCTTTCATTTTCAAATAATGATTTCCCGCCTTCAGGAAGAACCCCGCCTTCAGATTTTTTAATATATGACCTTACACCATAAACCCTGTCTTCTTTACGCCGTCTAAAAGATGAACTTACAGCAAACCGTGAAACCTCTATTATTTTTGAGGGATGAGGTTTTTCCCCATAAAAGCTTTTCCCGCCTATTTCATCAATGGGAAGTCCTATGGAAGAATTCATAATCATTCTGATAGTACCCATAATTTTATTATTAAACAAGCCAGCTACATGAATAGAGTGTTCATCATAAATATCTTTTTCTAAACCATCAGGAAATTCATCTCTATTTTCATAACCAAATTCATCCACATAGACTTCATACCTGAGCCTGTAAACTTCATCTTTTAATGCATTTGAACTGGCTATAGCAAATTTAATATCAACACCCATAAACATTCCCCTTATTGTAAAATAGTTAAAAGATTACCTTGATACAACAAATACGATATGCTATTTTAAAATAAAAGTAACATATTTTTAGTTCTCTTCCAAAATATTTATCATATTTTTTTCAGCATACATATAGTTTAGGAACTTTTTAAAAATGATAATAAAATCGTTTTTTATTGCTATTTTTTTTTCATGCTCACTCTTTATTTCCACAAATGGATTTTGCTTCGAAGGCAAACAGTTATTTATTAACAAATGCACTCAGTGTCATAATCAAATTAGAGGCAAAGATCAGGAAGTAAAATTACTGGTCCCTGCAAAATTTGCCTCCATCCAGTGGATAAGATTTTTTAAAAGAAACAAGCACAAAAGGTATAAAGATATAAGCTCATTTTTTACAAAAAAGGAACTCGCTCTTATCACAGACTACCTTGTAGATCATGCAGCAGATTCTGATCTGCCCATAGCTGCCGGAATAAGATAAAAACTTTAAAACAACGGGGGATAAAAAGTGGGGAAAATATCCACATCATTACTATTAATAATAACTATATTAGTAACATTTTCTTCAGTCCAAAACAGCTGGGGAGAGAAAAAAGAGATCAATAAAATACTTACTGATCAAAAACTCATTAATAACAAACTAGATAAAATATTAAACAGAATAAAATTCAAAAGTGAAAACAGTACTTTCTCAGGAAATGAGTTTAAAGCCATAGAAAAAATTCTAAACCAGCAGCAAAAAATAAACTCCAAAATTAATATTATTAAAAAAAGCTTAAATAACAGCAATATCAGACAAACCACTACAACTGATAACTATGAATATTTAGCTGATTAGCTAGAAGCTTT
>JASFBI010000380.1 GCA_030149595.1 Desulfobacterales bacterium | reverse complement strand
CATAATGTTAAATTAAAAGTGCAAAGGTTTTTTAGGTTATGTGCTTTTTTGTGTCCATTTATAAGTGCTAATATAGCAAATTTATTAAAATATTTCAATAGATTATATGTTATCCATGAAGCTCTAACTACTCTTCCTAAGATCAAAAAACACAGTAGAAAACTTTTACCTCTTTTTTTCTATTGGCAGAATAAAAACTGTAATTTGCATAACAATTTTTATTCTGCCAGCACTTTAATGATAATCATGGGTACCTAAAACAACTTCAATTCCGGTTTTCTCTTTTATAATTTCTGCCATCTCAGATGCACTGCTGTATGGACAGCCTGGTTTAGCATTTGCAAGACATGAACTTAAATAAATTTTATCTGGTTTTATCTCAGACATTTTAATTGCCATTCCCACATTAGGAACAATAGCTCTCCCTGGACATTCACATTTTACAAATGAAGTTACAGCAGAAGGAGCATCAAATTTACCATCTCCTAAAGCTCCTGCTTTTAAACATCTCCACTCTCCAGGGCATCCGTATCCGCTATCCATATAAGCACCGCATCCAACAACCATGACATTCTTCATTACTCCCCCTTTTAAAACCTCCGGTTATAATTTAATTTACAGATCTACTGTTTTGCCTGTTTTTTAAATTAGTTCTCCAAAAAAATATTTTACAAAACTAATTATTTCGACATTTTCTCAGCAATTGTAATAAATGCCTTTGTTACTTCTGAATCAGCATTTTTCTCTTGGTAAGAAACACCCTCGTCCCCGCAAGATACCATGTCAGGGTCAAAAGGAATTTTACCCAAAAAAGGTATTTCTGCATCTTTTGCAGTTTTCTCACCACCGCCTGTTCCAAAAAGATCCATTACCTCACCGCAGTGGGAACATTTATACCCACTCATATTTTCAACAAGACCAAAAATATCCATTTTTACAACTTTACAGAAATTTATGGATTTTCTTACATCAGCAAGAGAGACCTCCTGTGGTGTTGTAACAATAACAGCTTTTGCTCCGGTAATAGTCTGGGCTACACTAAGTGGCTCATCACCGGTTCCTGGAGGAGCATCAATTAACAGATAATCCAAGTCCCCCCACATAACATCTCCTATAAACTGCCTGATTACCGAATGTTTAATAGGTCCTCTCCATATTATCGCATCATCTTTCTTCTGACTCAAAGATTCTATAGAAACAGCAGTAATATTTTCGCTATATTTTATGGGAACAAGCTGCTTGTCATTATTTAAACCTAACATCCCATCCAATCCAAGCATTCTTGGTATATCAGGCCCATGTATATCAACATCCATTATACCTACCTTATATCCGAGATTAGCAAGGGCAAAGGCTATATTCACAGTAACACTGGTTTTACCTACCCCCCCCTTTCCACTCATTATAAGAAATTTCTGTTTTATCTTTCCTAAAGCTTTTTTCAAAGAAGCATCAGGGTCAGTTTTTTTTGCCTGGTCAGGGCTGGACGCAATACCTATACCTTGCTGTTGATGTGCCATGTTTTTTTCTCCATATTTTCAGGGTAAACCACCCTTTCTTAAATTAATACTAAAGATATAATTTAAATACCCCTTTTAGGGAATTGTCAAGTTTTATCACAGCAACATATTCATATTAGGATTTAATGAAACTTCAGGCATAGGTTTAAGGTGTTTTAAAATATTATTTTTTATATCTTCTATATTATCTGCCCTGACAATACCAGTATAAATACTATGGCCAAAACAAAAATTAGCTGCAAAATATCTCGCAAATTTTTTAAACAGTTTTACAGAAATTACAGGTTCAAAATATTTTTCAAAAAGAGTTGCCATATTAATAAAACAATTTAAATAGGTATCTGTATCTGGAATAAAACCATTTGTCCAGCTTGCAAAAATCCATGGTCTGGCAACAGCAATACGCCCTAAAGACACACCATCACAACCTGTTGTCTCTATCATTTTTGCACAATCTTTCTCCTCAATAACATTACCATTTCCAAAAACAGGGATTAAAACAGCCTCTTTAACCATTTTTATATATTCCCATTTAGGCGGCCGTGTTCTTCTGTCCGGTGCAACCCGTGGATGAAAAACCAGAGCATCTGCACCTGCATCCTCAAACACCCTTGCTGCTTTAACAGCTGCGCGTGGATTATCCTCCCAGCCTGTTCTAAATTTAACAAATATGGGGATTTTCACCGCTTTCCTGACAGATTGAACTATTTGCCGACAAAGAGATAAGTCTTTTAATAGTGCAGCACCACAATTTTGTTTGCATATGGGCATAACCGAACATCCAAAATTAAGATCAACCCCGAAAAACCCCTCATTTTCAATACGCATGGAAGCTTCAGCCATTATTTCAGGTGAATTGCCAAAAAGCTGGCACACTAAAGAGGACAACTCCTGATCTCTCCAGCTAAAAACCGTTGATTTAAACCTGTTTTCATGAATGACTGTTTTTGCACTACACATACCTGAAAAAAGTAAAGCAAAACCACCATATTCAGATATCATCTCCCTTAGGCCTATATGCCCAAGACCTGCCATGGGAGCAAGAAACAAACGACCATGAACTTTTTTACCGGAAATAACAATACTCTTTTTTAAAAATTCAGACAACCTGACTGTCAAATCAAACACCTCTAATAAAATATTCTATTAAAAAGCATTTTTTACCATTTTATATATTGAAAATCAATCCGGTAAAACAGAAAACATAGATATTTTATATGAAGCTCTGTCCAACAAACCGTAATCATGAGAGTTTCAATTTTTGTTGTGGTAGATAC
>JASFBI010000379.1 GCA_030149595.1 Desulfobacterales bacterium | reverse complement strand
TATTTATCATTTGCTACAAGAAAAATATCATAATCTGGTTTTAAATATTTTTTACAATTATTTAAAACATCGGATATTCCTTTTACATATGATTTCCGAGCTTCCAATCCTTGGCCATTAAATAATGATCCAATTTCCAAGTTATCTTTTCTTTCAAAGCCAAATAAATCATAGGCATAAGCATGTTGTTCATGATAATTTATTATTCCAACATAAGGAGGACTTGAAAAAATCCCAGCAATTTTATTGTTTTTAACACGTTCTGATAATTCAAAAGATTTTTCTTTCAACTCTTCAATAATATTTATGTTTCTACTGTCACCAACTATACATTTTTGTAAAGAGTTGGATCTAAGAGAATCAAATTGTCTAATTCTCTTAACTGTATCTTGAGAATATCTTTGCCACCAATTTAAAATAGAGAATAATGGCTTACAGATTTTCCCATGTTTTTTACAGTAATAAGTTGTAGTTACAGGCTCTTTCAGAGTTCCTAAATCAGCATGAGTTGTTGCCCTGCACGAACGTATTGTACGACTTAATATTAATGCAAGTAGTTTTTTTGTTCCCTGGTTTTTTATTGATTTTATCTCATTAAAAACAAAATCTATTTCATCCCGAACAACTTTTAAAAACCACTTGTCAAGAAATATGTTATTTTTACCTTGCCTTAGTTCAATTTTATAGTCATCTATGAGTTTATAATAAATATTAATAAACTCATCAGCTTTTTGATTTCCATACTGTTTTTCATTTATTTCTTTTTGTCTCACTTTGTATTTAAACTCTGGAGATGGGAAAAAATTATTGTTAAATACTTTTAATTCATTTAACAACAACTGTTCAAAAACCACATTACTTTTCTTTTTTTGAAACTCTTTAAGTTTTTCTGTAATACTCAACGATGTTTTTCTAATATCCTCTGTATCATGACTTTCAACCTTAATATTACTTATAAATGAGTTAAAAGCAGAAACCTCAATTCCTATTGCATTAATTCCAAGCTCATTTGCTTGAACAAGTGTTGTACCGCTCCCACAAAATGGGTCTAAAATAATATCATCCTTTTTAAAAAAAAATCTGTTTTTAAATTTATCAATATGAGTATCTAAAAAATATTCAACTAATTGAGGTATAAATTTTCCTTTATATGGATGCAATCTATGAACATGCTTTGTTGTTTCCGATTCTTTATATTCTGAAAATGATAAATTCCAGTTTAAATCACTTCCTAATTGTTTTTTCCATCGATCTGCTTTAGTTTCATAATGTGCTTTGTAATATTCTTCCAAATCAAATCTGTTGACAACAATATTTCCATTACCGCCATTTTTGGGAATTCTTCCATATTGTATTAAGTATGATATATTGGATGTAGTAACATCTTTTTTTAAATATTTTGAAGCCCAAAGACTTGCTTCTTTTATTGTCATTAAATCTTGCATTTTTATCCTTTGTATCCGCAATCTTATCTATACTTGCCAAGCTTGAATTAATATTTTACAGCTTAAATAAATATTTATAACTTTTATATAAAAATCCGTCCAAACGGTTAGAATCATTGAACTTTCATTTTTTATTATAGCCGATAGTGAATAACCATGCTCCGACCATGCCGATTATATAATATTTTCAGGTTTTTGTCTTGTTTTAATAATTTCAATATTTTTGGGGGAGAATTGCAGTATCATTTTGATGATTAATCACATAACACCTCACATTACCAGCAGTAAAAAGTGGGGGACTTGAGCGTAGCGGTAATTGAGCCGCTTTTTACTGCCTATCAGTCTGTTACAAAACCTGAATTTGTCCAATTTTCCGCATTGAACTTGAAGAAATTTTCATTAACAACCTGCCGAAAGTATGTGATTGTTGGGCAACCCCTTTGTGATTGCCCATATTTAGGCATCTATCTGTCAGCAAGTATTTTTTCAAAATAGGCAACTGTTTTTTTTATACCATACTCTATATCTACGCAAGGTTTCCAGGCCAGTTTTTCCTTTGCAAGACTGATATCAGGTTTTCTTCTCAAAGGATCATCAGAAGGCAAAGGCTTAAAAACTATTTTTGCGGCTGATCCGGTTATTTTTAAAATTTTTTCAGCCAGTTCGAGAATGGTAAATTCATCAGGATTTCCCATATTTACAGGCCCTGTGAAATCATCTGAGCTGTTCATCATTAAAACCATTCCATCTATTAAATCATCTACATAACAAAAAGACCTTGTCTGTTTCCCATCTCCATAAATTGTTATGTTTTTATTCAACAGAGCCTGAACAATAAAATTACTTACAACCCTTCCATCATTTGGATGCATTCTGGGACCATATGTATTAAATATTCTCACAACCTTGATTTTTACTTTATTTTGCCTGAAATAATCAAAAAAAAGTGTTTCAGCACAACGTTTTCCCTCATCATAACAAGATCTAACACCTATGGTATTTACATTTCCCCAGTACTCTTCTTTTTGAGGATGTATTTCCGGGTCTCCGTAAATTTCACTGGTAGATGCCTGAAGTATTTTTGCATTTACTCTTTTAGCAAGCCCCAGCATATTTATAGCACCCATGACACTGGTCTTTATAGTTTTAACAGGGTTATACTGATAATGCACAGGTGATGCAGGACATGCAAGATTATAAATTTCATCCACCTCCAAAAACAAAGGGTGGACAAGGTCATGACGAATAAGTTCAAATGCAGGATTATCTAACAGATGGGCAATATTTTTTTTACTTCCTGTAAAAAAATTATCAAGACATATAACTTGATCGCCTCTCTTTAACAAATATTCA
>JASFBI010000378.1 GCA_030149595.1 Desulfobacterales bacterium | reverse complement strand
ATATAAGCAGAAAAACCCAGGATAATATTGTTCAGAGAACTATCCAGGGGCTTTAAATTATAAGTTCTAAATACAAAACATACGCATGCAGGTAATTTATGATATTTTATTATAAATTACCTGCATGTTTTGTCAGCAGTATATAGATTTCTCCTCGCACATAGATTGTGTTTATGGTAAATATCCTGTGTCTTAACTGGCTCAGGATATTTTTTTTGTCCCCAGGTTTGTGCATTTAAAATTCAGATTTTTTCCTATCTAAAATCCTCTTTTTATACTTAAAAATATAGAAATGTTTAAAATTATTGACAACAGATAACCTTGTTGATAAAAAATATCATTTATATTAGGGCTATAATTTTAAAAATAGTTTCTAATGTTTATACTTTATAGCATACAAGATATTGTAAGTGTAGCTTAAGGGATTTAGACCTTTTAATAACAGCAGTTTCTAAAATTGATCTATAATAAAACTCTCTATGCAAGAGTTGTAAAAAAATTAAAAAGGGAATCGTTCAAAGCTTTCGAATTATTATTACAATTATATCTTTGATTTATTTTTTAGTTAAAAGTATGTGTCATTTAGAAGATATACTTTATTCATGTTATGTTTTTCTGCATAATAATTTTGGTGTAAATGTACTTTGTTTGTTATAGTAATTGTCGTTTTACACTGATTAATCTAATTTAAGGGAGTAGGAAAAAATGGATTTTGAACTTGATAAATCCCAAAAGGAAATTAAAAAGGCTGCAAAAGATTTTGCCAAGGGAGAATTTGATAAAGAATTGATCCTTGAGTTTGAAAAGAATAATGAATATCCAGATAAAATTTGGAAAAAAGCAGCAGATCTTGGTTTTATAGGTATGCATTACGATGAGAAATATTCAGGAGGAGGTCTTGGCATGATTGATTCCGTTCTCCTTGCAGAAGAGTTTAGCAGAAATGATTCTTCCCTTGGCAGTGCTTTGACACTGTCAGGTTATGGTGCAGAATGTATTTTACGATTTGGCAGTGATGAGCTGAAGGAGAGGTTTATTCCAAAAATTGCTGAAGGTGAGATTCTTTCGGCTGTTGCATTTAAAGATCCAAATCAGGACCCAACTTTTAAAGTTGTTAATACAGAGGCACTAAAAGATGGTGATTCATGGGTAATAAACGGCAGGAAAAACTTTGTGCTAAATGGTGGTGTTGCCGGTGTGTATATAGTATTGTGCAAAACAGGTGATAGTACAACTCTTATTGCTGTTGAAGCAGATACTGTTGGGATGACCTTCGAAAATATTGATTATAAGCTTGGTATTAATATGGTTAAAACAGCCAATATAACATTTGAAAATGTCAAGGTTTCTCTATCCAATACCATAGGAAAAGAAGGAAAAGGCACTGACTATGTCCAGAAATTTCTTGTGCAGAGTAGAATTTTGATAGCTGCCATTGCAGTGGGTATTGCACAAGGTGCCTTTGAGCGTGGACTTGAATATTCAAAGGGCAGGGTTCAGTTTAACAAAAAAATTGCTCTTTTTCAGGCCAGCCGTAATAAGTTTGCTGATATGGCAACAAAAATTGAACTGTCCAGGCTTTTGACTTACAGAGCTGCTGTAAATTTTGATAAAAAGAATAGTGACCCCCATCTGTCTGCCATGGCAAAGATGGTAGCTTCAAAGGCCGCTTTATATGCTTCCCAGGAAGCAATTCAGCTGTTAGGTGGTTATGGGTTTATGACTGAATATGAAGTAGAACGATTTTATCGGGATGCTAAATTTTTCCAGGTTTATGAGGGGAATAATGATGTTCTGCGTAATGATATAGCCGGAGTTGTTATGGGGAGAGTTAAATAAAGTTTGGTTTTTGTTTTTTAAAATTACGTTTAATATTTAGGGCTATTGCCTGGTAAATAGTGTAAGAGGGAAATTATGGAAATTTTAAAATATACTGAAGAACATAATGATTTTCGTAAGCGTCTAATTGATTTTTTTGAAAAAGAAGTTACGCCCCATGCAGCTCAGTGGGAAAAAGATCATATAGTACCTAAGAGTGTGTGGAGAAAAATGGGTGAAGCAGGTTTTTTATGCTACTGTCTTCCAAAGGAGTATGGAGGAATAGGTGGTGATTTTCTGTATTCCATAATTGTAGCTGAAGAAATTGCTAAAACAGGCCAGGCTGGTCTTATGGCCAGTCTCCACAGTGATATTGTAGTTCCATATATATCTTCATATGGGACAGAAGAGATAAAGAAAAAATATTTGTCAAAATGTGCTACCGGAGAGATAATCACATCTGTAGCCATGACAGAGCCTGATGTGGGCAGTGATATTGCTGCAATGGCTACTACTGCTGTGGAAGAGGGTGATGAAGTTGTTCTAAACGGGTCGAAAACATTTATTTCAAATGGTATTAATACTGGTCTGGTTGTTGTTGCTGCCCGTAATCCTGAAATTGAAAATCCATATGCCGGGATTTCATTGTATCTGGTTGAGGATGGAACTCCAGGTTTTACCAGAGGCAAGCACCTTGAAAAAATGGGTATGCACAGCCAGGATACAGCAGAACTCTTTTTTACAAACTGCAGAATTCCCAAAACAAATATTCTTGGAGAGAAAGGTGCAGGTTTTACAATGCTTATGGCAAAACTTCAGCAGGAACGTCTTGTTTGCAGCATTGGTGCTGTGGCAGCTGCTCAGGTTGTAGTAGACGATGTCATAGAGAAATTAAAAGAGACTAAGTATACCACAGGAAGGTCCATGACCCAGACCCAGTCTGTTCAGTTTAGTCTTGTTGAGTTAGTGACTGATATTAAGAT
>JASFBI010000047.1 GCA_030149595.1 Desulfobacterales bacterium | reverse complement strand
TATGACTCCTATGTGACGATGGATGCAAAGGTTGGTTACGAGATCAAAAAGGGCATTGAGGTCTCCTTTGCCGTGGATAACCTCCTTGACAAAGACGACTACCAAATCAGCAAAGCCCCTGGCAGAGAGTTCTTTTGCGAAGTTGTTTATAAATTTTAGACTGTATAAAGAGTATTAATTTTATGCAATGGAGTAGTTACCTTTGATCCCTGGAAAGGCAAGCATAACAAAAGCAGACTGCCTTCCAGGATGAATCTCCCCCGATAGGCTGTTACAAAACCCTAAATTGTCCAAATTTCTGCGTTAAAAAATAATACCTAAGGCATAAGCACCCTTTCAGCATCTTTTTCATGTACCCATCCCCTTTTTTCATCATTCATACGAATAAGAAGCCAATCCCCTTCTCTATTTTCGTATTTTACAACTTCTCCCTCCAAAAGGCTGAAAATAGTTGTATCTTTTTTTGATGGCCCTGCATGGACAAAGGTTTCAGATGATGTCACCACAACTCTTTTATCATGGGACATTAAATACCATTTTGCTCCAGTACATATCCCTGAAACAAGCCATAAAAAGCAAATGCTTATAAATAAATAGAAACTCCACTCCGCACGTATCCATAACCTCAGTGCAAATACTGCCCAGAAAAAAAAGTTGATAAATATAAACTGTAAAAGAACCTCAGCAGTACTAAAATTATAAAGCCATTGAAAAAAAGAGAAGGCTTGACTATCCATGCCTGTATCTAATTTATTCCTGATATATTGCAAGTTAAAATCAAGGTCAGCATTCCTGCCCATAATACGTTTTGCACGTTCATAATTTAAAACAGCTTTACCAAAATTACCAAGCCGTACATAACAGTTCCCAAGATTATAAAAAACATCTCCGCCAGCATTAGACTTTAATGTAAGTTTTTCATACTTTTCTTTTGCTGTTTCAAAGTCACCTTTTTTATAAGCCTGACTGGCCTGGTATAAAATCTCGTAATCATTACCTTCTCTTTTTTTTTCTTCTGCTGTAGAATATGTACAAAAAACAAACGTTAAAAATAAAATAAAACAAAATACTGCTTTTACACTTTTCACTTTAATTTCCTGTCAATTTTTTTAATAACTTCTATAATATTTTGCCTGAATTTTATATCAATCTCTTTAATATCCCCGGAATAAACCATATTTTCCAGCTCTGTCATAAAACTTAAATTTTCCTGTAGCTGAGCGCTGTCTATACCCTGCTCCAGTAGTCTGTTATAAATATCTGCTGATGTAAGGGCTGATTCTTTAAGACCAAAAGATTCATTAAAGTAAATATTTACAAGCTTTAAAACATCAGACTCATTACCATGATCACCTGATAGTTTAATATTTTTTAAAAATGCAGATAATGGTTTTTTTGTCACCATTTTTCTTATCTGGATATTTTTTTTGCCATAAAGATATTTAATGCCAAAAAACAGAAAAAAGATAAACACAGGTGCAAGCAGCATAACCTTTATGGTTTCTATTCCTATATTATGGATAATATCAGTTCTTAAGACATCATACCCCTATTGTATAGAAAAAATATCTTCGCTGTAAACCTTTGCATCCTTTTTTTTAGACACATTAATTTCTATTTTTTGCTCTCCCCGCTCCTTGAACTCATTAGATTTTCCCGAAATCACATTAAGCGTTAAAGGAGCTGTTTTACCCATAACATAACGTCCATATTCAGAATCAAAATAGCTAAAAGTCATGGACGGTATTGTATAAACACCTCTCTTTTGAGGTACAATCGCCCATTTCATAATCTTTTTTCCTGAAATATCATCAATATCCATGGAGGGCTGATCAGCATAAACCTTTATATTATCAAGCCCAGGGAAAATTAAATCAGGAATTAAACTGACATTACCACGACCTGAAATAACAGTTGTTAATGTTGACGATTCTCCTTTTTTAATCTTTTCAGGCAAAAGAGAACTTTTTATTGTAAACTTCCCCACAAGACCTGAAAAATTTTCTGGTCTGCCTTTTTCAGGCAGTGGTTTTACAACAAGATCAATATCATTGGAATAGACAGAGACAGGCCTTGCCCTTTGAATATTAAAAAAGCTGTCATTAAAAAACCTGTTTCTTTGTGACATACTGTTTTCTATAACACTCATTTTAAATACAGCCGGTTTAATCCGAAAAGTCCCTGCCCTATCCGCAGTAACAGCATATTTCAACTCGATTATAGAATATTTTTTCCCGTCTATTGTTGAAATATACTCCCTGTGTTTATCTATTTTTTTAAAAACAAGACCATCAACATCTGACAGATCCAAAGAGACCTGACTAACATCCTCTAATCTGTAAAATTTAAGAGTATATAAAAAAATCTGCCCATGGTAACCGTGATTTTTATAAATATCTGCTGTTGCAAACAGGGATTTATTCCTGTCAGGAGTTTTAAGACTATCTTCATCATCTACCATTAACTCCACAGTACTGCTTTTATATATTTTACCATCACAGGATATTTCAGCAGGTCCGATAGTAAATTTCCCTTTTTTAAGGGGAGTAATATAAAAATTATAATCTTTTTCTGAGCTGATCTTTCCATTGATCATCTGAAACCGGCTGGATGTACCTCCATTTTCAACAGAAAAATGTTCAAGCCCCAAAACAGATGGAGGACTGTCTGCATCGCAGCCACTCACATTAATTTTTAATTTCATGGTATCTGACAGTGCTGCATTTGTTCGATCTATCTCCAAATCTACTGAAGTTTCCGCCCATACAAAATCCATATCGACAAAAAGAAACAACATTATAGCAAGAACAATTTTAAATAGATCCACTGAAAAAAAACACCTGAAAAAACCAAAAATTCTGCTTTTATTAAATACTACCATTTTTTACCTGATGAGCTGACTTGTTTTTCCTCTGTTTTCATGGCCTTCATGGCTGCTGAAGGATCATCATGTACATTATCGAGCAATGCTTTGGCTCTGTTTCTATCCATTTGTAATTTACCTGGCAAAGGAGCATCAGGTTTTGGCTGATTTTTTTGATCTGACCCTGACAAACTGCCTGAAAGATCAGTATCCTTATCCTTATTACGATCCTGCTTTTCTCCCTGCCTGCTGCTCTCTTTATCTTTTTGACCTTTTTTATTATCTGTATTGTCTGTCTGTTTATTATCCTGATTTTTTTTGTTTTTTTGACTGTTTTCAGAATCTTTTTGTTCTGGTTTTTTATCTTTTTTATCTTTTTTATCTTTACCTTTATCTTTTGAAGAGTCGTCTTTCTTGTCCTTTTCCTGGTCATGTTTTTTTTGTTCTGAGATTTTTTTTTGCAAAAGTGCAAGCTCAAAATTAAACAGAGCATCTTTATCTAAAGGGTTCAGCTTTAAAGCACTTTTAAAATCATCTACAGCCATATTCATATCACCCTGCTTAAAAGCTGTAATCCCTCTGTTATAAAAAGTTTTAAACCGGATATCAGAATCATCTGCCGCTCTGTTTAAAACACTTGTAAATGCAGCTGCAGCAGCTTTATTATCCTTAATTCTAACAGCAGCACACCCTCTATTATAACGATTATATATATCTTTGGGTCTGTCCATATCTGCCTTTGTAAAAGCATTATAAGCTTCTTTGTATTTACCCTGCCTGTAAAGTTCCTCTCCTGAAGGTTCTGCAAATACAAATTCTGGTGTAAATAAAGACAAACATAGTCCTGATATAATAAAAAAGAGGAAAATAACTTTTTTTATAAAACAGTATTTCATTCAACTATCCTTTAATAATCCTTCCCATAGGAGCAATATTAATGCAGCAATTAAAAACAGATAAAAACGTTCTTCATAAACCTTTATCTTACCGCTTTTCAGCGTAGATGCCGTAGTTTTTTTACGAATACCTGCAAAATAAAGACGATCAAGATCTAAATCACCTTCTGTGGAACGTGCATAAGTTCCACCTGAAATATCTGCTATCTCTTTTAAACCATTTTCATCAAGCTTAGAAAGTACAAGCTGACCTGATGCATCCTTTTCAAAGCCAGCACCTCCTGACATGGGCACAGGACCGCCTGAAGTATCCCCCATACCAAATACAAATATGCGAATCCCGGCTTCTGCCGCCTTTTTTGCAGCCTCAATACCACCTTTTTCATTGTCTTCACCATCTGTAATAAGAATAATAACCTTGTCTGTATTGCTTTTTTTATCAAAACCTGCCACAGCAGTATCAATAGCCTCTCCCAGATTAGTTCCCAATACAGGAATAAGATCCGGTGAAAACTGATTTAAAAACATAAGAAGTGCATTATAATCCATAGTCAGGGGACACTGCAAATAAGCGCTTCCTGCAAAAGACAGAAGTCCCATGCGGTCACCTGAAAGAACCTTTATTAAATCCACAACCTCCCTTTTTGCCCGTTCAAGGCGGTCTGGCTTTATATCCTTTACCAGCATACTCATAGAAACATCCATACAGACAATAATATCAACCCCTTTTTGTGTAACCTCCTGATAATGCTCTCCCCACCTGGGACCGCTTAAAGCAAAAATCATAAGCCCTGCTGCAATAACCAGCAAAATCATCCTGACAACTCTTTTTGACTTTGATTCAGATAAACAGAGCCTTGATAAAAGATCACTATCTGCAAAAAGGTTTAAAGCCATATTCCGTTTTCTACCTTCTATAATTAAAATAAAAACCATAAAAGGCAGCAGCCACAAAAGGTTTAACAGCCATATTCTTACAAAAGTCACGGAATACTCCTTATAACAAAACCACTGATAAATATTTCCATAAAAAGCAAAAAAAGAGCAGGCACAAGAAAATAAATATAGAGTTCTGTAAAATTAAAAAATTCTTTCACTGTTATCTCTGTTTTTTCAGCAGTATCAATGAGATCGTAAATCTCTGAAAGCTGTTTGCTGTCTGATGCTCTAAAATACCTGCCTTTTCCTATTTCAGCCACCTGCATCAAAAGTTTTTCATCAAACTCAACCTTTTGGTAAACTGTCTGGTCTCCAAAAAAACCTTTTACTTTAAAAGGTACGGGTTCATTACCACCTACTCCAATAGTATAAATCTTAATTCCAAGAGTATTTAATGCCCGGGCAGCTTCCAGGGGAGCAATTTCACCTGCATTGTTTTTACCATCTGTCATCAGAATAATAATTTTTGTCTTGGCCGGAATATCTTTTATCCGCCTGCCGCCAACAGCAAGTGCTGATCCTATGGCTGTGCTTTCTCCTGCCATACCTATCTGCATATTATTTATCAAACCAAGCAAAAGCCCTTTATCCATAGTCAAAGGAGACTGGGTAAAAGCATGCTCCCCAAACACAACCAGACCAATACGGTCATGTTCTCTTTTTTTAATAAAATCGGTCACTACTTTTTTAATTGCAGTCAAACGGTCAACAGGCCTGTTTTTCAATTTAAAATCAAGTGCTTTCATTGATCCCGATGTATCAAGACAGATGACAATATCAACACCTGATGATTTAACCTCTCTTAAACCACTGTAAAACTGAGGTCTGCTGATGGCAAAAATAAGCAGCAACATGCATAAAAATCTCAAAAAAAGAGGCATATTACCAACAACTGCATCTTTACTGGATATTTTAGCCTTTAATAATCCTGCTCCTGAAAAAGTCATGGCCGGCTTTTTACGTTTTATTTTTATAAAAAGCCACAGGCAGACCGGTATTAATGCCAATAACATATAGGGAAAAGCAAAATGAAATCTCAATTTATTTTTTCTCCTTCCCGATCTATCCTGTTTGTTTCCGCATCTTTTGGCTGTGTTTTTTTTACATAGCCTACAGCCACCTGACAGTGCTCTTTTTTTTGAATATGATCAGGCATCATATCTGCAAATTTTATTAAATCAATCGTTCTCAAAAGATGCAAAACATCCCTGTCCTCCCTACTTTCATTGTGCTCAATAACAGATGCTATCTCACCTGTTGTAAACTCCGCTGCCGGAAAAGATCTGAGATGTTCCATGTACTCTCTTACTATCTTTGACAGAGAAAAATAAAATGCCTTAACCTCTCCCTTTTCAAACTTATTTGAGTTAATTAATACATCTATGGCCTTTAAAGCAACAACATCAAAAGGCTCTGCATTTAATATATTATCTTTTATACCTCTTTTCCTTAAATACTTATACCAGAGAAAAAAAAGTAAAATAATGATAATTACAGGAACAACAAAAAAAAGCACCTTTTTCCACAAAAATCCTTTTTTCTCAATTATTCCTTTAATTGCTCTTATTTCACCGGCATCTGTTTTATTATCAATTGATGAAACCACCTTAAGTTTAACAGCCTGGCTTTTAAATTGTCTTTCCTGCTGTTTTTTATCTGAAAATTTTAATTTTAAGGGCGGCACCTCAAAGATGTCAAGGGAATCAACAAGCAAACTTACAGTAAATTTACCAGCTTCATGTTTGATAGATATTATACTTAACAAATCAAGCCCTAAAATAACAGGGTTTTCATATAATTTTGCACCCACAGGAAGCAAATATTGAATATTCAGATGAACAATATCTCCTGGTTTTGCCTGTTTTTCAATAAATGATACCTTTAAAGAAGAAAAACTTTTTTAGAAAATCCAGATACTACAAAGAAAAAAAATAACAGAAAAACACAGAAAGCACATGCAGATACTTTTTTCAATGATGCAACCCCTTTCTTTGAAAAAACTCTGTTAAAGGCTCCACAACCGAGCCATTTGTAGTTAGCTCCACCACAGGCACACGTATTTTCCGAAATATATCCATCAAAGCTTTATCCATTTTACTGATTATACCTTCCCATGCCTGCCTTACAAGTGGATCATGTGTATTTACAAATACAATCTCCCCTGTTTCCGGATCCTGCATCCTTATATACCCAACATCGGGCAATTTGTTTTCAGCAGGATCTCTTACTTTTAATGCTGTAATATCATGCTTGTTTGATGCAAGGGCCATAGCACGCTGCATGTCCACCGCCGGCAGATCAAGCATAAAATCTGAAAGAATAAAAACAATAGAGTGCCGTTTGACCACTTTATTTAAAAATTTCAAAGCATTGGTCATATTGGTTTTTTTTGATGAAGGCTCAAAGGAAAAAATTTCTTTTATCAGCCGCCATACATGACCTGCTCCTTTTTTAGGAGGAATATATTTATCAACAGTACCACTGAAAAGTATTGCTCCAACCTTATCACTTGTACGTATGGCAAGAAAAGAGAGTAAACCGGCAGTCTCTGCTATAACTTCTCTTTTAAACCGCTTTCTTGTGCCAAACAGATTGGATCCTGAAAGATCTATGAGCAGCATAACAGTAAGCTCCCGTTCCTCATGAAAAACCTTTACAAAAGGGCGACCTGAACGGGCTGAAACATTCCAGTCAATATCTCTTACATCATCTCCTACCTGATATTCACGAACCTCTGAAAATTCCATCCCCCTTCCCTTAAAAGCACTTAAATACTGACCTGCAAAAAGATCATTGGCCAAAAAACGGGTACGAAAATGGAGTTTCTGTATTTTTGCATATAACTCTTTGGGAAGCATAATTCTACGGAACCTCAATCCTTTCAAGCAGATCACAAATCACCTTGTCTGTATCAATTCCTTCAGCTTCTGCCTCATAACTCAGTATCAAGCGGTGTCTCAGTACCGATAGAGCCATATCTTTCACATCCTGAGGTGTTACATAGGCACGGCCGTTTATAAAAGCATGAGCTTTCGCAGTTTTACCAAGATAAATTGATGCCCTTGGAGAAGCACCACAACTAATTAAACGTGATATGTCTGAATTGGTTAACTCAGATTTTCTTGTGGCATGGACAATTCTAATAATATAATCTGTGATTTTCTCTTCCATATGAATCATATTTACAACATCCTTAGCAGCTTCTATTGTCTCTATCTCCATAAAGCTGCAGAGATCTTCAGTAACTCCGCTGTAAACCCTTTTCATTATCTCCTTTTCCTCAACAGCAGAAGGATAATCTATCTTTATTTTAAGCATAAAACGGTCTGTCTGCGCCTCGGGCAAAGGATATGTGCCCTCCTGTTCAATGGGGTTCTGTGTAGCTAAAACCATAAACGGTTTTTCAAGTTTAAAAGTTTCCTGCCCTATGGTTACCTGATATTCCTGCATAGCTTCAAGCAATGCACTTTGAACCTTAGCAGGTGCTCTGTTAATTTCATCGGCCAGTATAATATTATGAAAAACAGGACCTTTCCTAATCTCAAAAGTACCTGTATCCGGCCTGAAAATCTGAGTTCCTATAATATCTGCCGGAAGTAGATCAGGCGTAAACTGAATCCTTTGAAACCCTGTATTAACAGTTGCTGCCAGTGCCTTTATAGCTGTTGTTTTGGCAAGCCCCGGAAGCCCCTCTAAAAGCAGATGCCCGTCACATAAAAGCCCGATTAAAAGATTTTCCACTAAATCTCTTTGCCCTACAATAACCTTTTCAAGCTCTGACATCATCTGTTTAATAACTATACCATGTTTTTCAACCTGCCTTGTTACTTCCTGAATATCCATATATTTTTAACCTCAACCTTGTTTTTTTTACATCTTTCATGGTTTCTGAACTAAAATCATCTTTATTCATTCAAACACTACCTGAATTTAATTTGATTTATGATAAGAAAAAAACTTTATCATAGCAGGATACTGCAAAATAAAAT
>JASFBI010000377.1 GCA_030149595.1 Desulfobacterales bacterium | reverse complement strand
AAATTAATGTTAGTAATAAATGATATTCTTGATTTTTCCAAAATAGAGGCAGAAAAACTTATTTTTGAAAATATTGATTTTGATTTATCGTTATTAATGGAAGATTTTACAGAGAGTATTAAAATTTGTGCAGATGAAAAAAAGCTTAAGTTTTCATATAATATAGATGAAGATGTCCCTGTACTGTTAAACAGTGATCCAAACAGATTAAGGCAGGTTTTGTTAAATCTTTCCTCCAAGGCTGTGAAGTTTACTGAAAAAGGTAGTGTTTCTATTCATGTTTATGTTGAAGAAGAAGGATTAGATAATGTTTTAATAAAGTTTTCAGTTGTTGATACAGGGCTTGGTGTGAAAAAAGATAAAATTAAAAATTTATTTACCTCTTTTACCCAGTTAGATGCTTCCATGACAAGAAAATTTGGAGGAACAGGACTTGGTTTAAGCATTTCAAAAAATCTGGTATCTATGCTTGGTGGAAATGTGGGAGTAGAGAGTGAATTTGGTAGAGGATCTACATTCTGGTTTACTGCTTTATTCAAAAAACAGAAAGAGATAAAATCCTCTGATAAATTATTATATGACAGTTTAGATGGTATAAAAGTTTTAGTGATTGATGATTTTAGAATAGACAGACATGTGTTTATAGCTTATTTAAAATCATGGGGATGTGTATGTTTTGAAGCAAAAAGCAGTGTTGAAGCTATAAAAATTTTAAAAAACGGGGTATCTATTAACAAGCCTTTTGATATTGCTGTTATAGATAAACAAGTTCCTGAAATGAATGGGAATAAACTGTGTGAAAAAATCAGGAATGAACCGTTATTAGAGGAGCTGCCCCTTGTTATGCTGACCGGTAGTCCAGAGAGGGGAGATGCAAAAAAGTCACAAATAGTCGGTTTTGATGCATATTTAACAAAACCTGTAAAGAGATCTGTTTTTTTTGATACCCTGCTTGCTGTATTAAGCAGAAAAAAAAGAGACAATGATCCAAAAAAAGAACTTATAACAAAATATACTGTTAATGAAAATAAAAAAAACCAGATATCAGGTCCAAAAAAGATACTTCTTGTTGAAGATAATCTGGTTAATCAAAAGGTTGCCATAAAATTTTTAGAAAAAATGAATTGTTTTATTTCTGTTGCAGGAACCGGGCGTGAGGCATTAAAAATTCTTGAATATGATACATTTGATGCTGTGCTTATGGATATTCAGATGCCTGGAATGGATGGATTAACAGCAACCAGGTTAATTCGTGATAAAGATACAAATATTTTAGATCATGATGTTCTTGTTATAGCCATGACAGCCCATGCCATGAAGGGCGACAGGGAAAAATGTCTGGATGCCGGTATGAATGATTATATTTCAAAACCAATAAAACCTAAAAGCCTGGCAGAAGTTCTTTCTCGTAACTGGGCTGATAGACTATGTTGAAAATATTTTTGTATTGTGGCAGAAAGGAGGGTACCCTTCTGTTTTGTATGTTCTTTCCATTATTGTTATTCTGCCTGAGTGTTTGATAAAAACAATAGAAGAACACCTTGTCCCATAATCTTTGGAAACCACAAATATTGGTGACAACAGACGTTCTAACTCACAGCCTATGCCTGTGTTCGGGAGTTTTTTTTGAGGGTAAAAAGACCTGTTTTCAAGGATGTTAAAAAGTATTTCAGGATCTGATTCTTTTTCCAAATAAATTATTTCTTTTAGCTTTTTCTTTATATTTAACACTTTAGGCCATGGTGTATCCAATAGATGATTGCTAAGTCCATATAGACCTGGAGACAGTTTTATTATTTTATCCTGTATATTTGAATAGTAGTAAAAATCTTTTTTATTCCCGATTAGAATATTAAAAGGGTTGTAATTTTTTTTATTTTTTTTTATTTTTTGCAAATACAGTTTAGGTAAAATTTTATTACATAAAAAGTTTTTTACAAGTAATCCTCTGGATGTGGCATTTTCATGTAAAGCTGTTGGGTCTCTTAGGTTAGTTACAGCAGAAAAAAGCCCATTTTGGGTTATACCCATCCATGTTCCGTTTCCTTTGAGATCTTTTCCAGCTATAATATCAGGATAATTTTTCCAAAAACCCAAAGGCAATGTTGGCCTGTTGTAAAATTCATCTCTGTTTGAAATAAGTATTAATCTGTAAACAGGGTGAATATTATATGCAAAAGCTATAAGACACATAGTATTTTTTTATTTTTTATTTTTTATCTTAAAAACCCTGATAAGTTTATTTTAGAGTAGAGATTGTGTCAAGTAAAATTAAGGTCATTTTCGGGCAAAAGATCTTTTGTTTTCAATGGTTCTAAAAGCTCCTGTATCTATACCTATGATTAATATTTATAAAAGAGTATTTGTCTATTATTTTTTTTTTACTGTAGCAGGTATTATTTTTGCTAACTCTGTTTTTATTCCTTTCTGGTTTTTAATTATCTGTTTTTTTATCTGTATGATAAAGGTAATGTTTAATTACTTTTATCACCATAGACATCCTTTTTTTCATGTATTACTCTGTTTTTTTACAGGGTGCCTTCTGATCTACCCCTATACTATAAAAAAAAATCCAACAGATCATATAACAGATTTTTCAAATTCTAAAAAATATAAAATTACAGGTATTGTTAAAAAAAAGAAAAAACTTAATAAAAAGAGAAAATATTTAATTGTAGAACTGAAATCTATACAAGATAAAAGAGAAATATATCCGGTTTCCGTTAAAATTCGTGTAACTGTTTATAAAACAGGACGGGAACATTACTGTTTACCAGGGGATGAGATAAGTTTTTTTTAAAATAT
>JASFBI010000046.1 GCA_030149595.1 Desulfobacterales bacterium | reverse complement strand
GAATCAGGAAAAGGCTGCAGCTTCTTTTTTACAATACCTCAAAAAAGGAAACCAGGTGCCTAATTTCTGAGTAAATTAATTTTAGAGATTTAGACACCTTTCGCTTTAAACTTGAAGAAAATTTCATTTTGTAACAGTCTGTATAGCTGATAGGGTTACGATTGCTGTATTGTAAAGTCTGGCTGAAAATTCACTACCGGTGATGACACTCTTTTGTTATGTTCAGATGGAGTGGGGAAATGCAGAATTTAAGTCAATAATTTATGAAGAGGAAGCAAGAGGCTCTGTTTTTATTATCTTACCAAAATGGATATTTGGATGAACCCATAAGGCCATGGATATAAGGATAACTATATTTATGGACAATGGGAGCACTCGACCATTTACTTATTCTTTCCCAGTCTGATCTTTTTTCAGATAATTTTCGTCTTTCATTATCAATCCTGCGGTTTTTTAATACGGTTTGCTTTTTAAAAAAAGGCCACCATCTATCTCTTCGATTACTTGTTGTTCGGCGATCAAAACATGAACGTCTGTGTAAATTAGTCATATTTTTCATATTAATCCTCCTTTTATTAATTTTTGAAAACATTATATATGTATAAATCACTGGCTGAAGTATAAAGGCTGTTTGAGAATTAAGATGTGCGTAAAAGAGACCGTGTTAATATTAACAGGGTTAAGATATCTTTGTATATGCGAATAGTTCTAAAAATAATTATATACTTCAATAGTACTTAAAGGAAAAAATAGAGTCAATGAAAAGTTGGAATTAAGGTGTTATTTGAATCAATGCTTAGCTCTATCCGAAATTCTACTGATATTCATTTGCTGTTTGCCAGAACAATTTTACAATTTTACTCTCCATTTTTTTTTATTCATGCATATTCCAAAAGAGTGTTTTGCAAAGTGTAAGAAACAATTCTATTTCATATATATTCATATAGCTGCCTTTTTTTATCAATTTCACTATTCTAATCTATTGATTTTATTAAATACCAATTTTAAAAATTGTTATTATTCCAAAGGTCTCAATATATAGTATGATATTATTCAATATGTAGGTTACATTGTATATAAAATTTTAAAAGCTGCATTTTGTTAACAGCCTGTCGAGTGTTGTTAGCGATTAAAAAGCTTCAGATAACAATTGATGCACTGTTTTATTAAAATTGATGGAATTTTATTTGAAACAATGCACTAAATATCAAAAAGTATAATTTCAAAATTATCAATATTGGTTGACAACTGTCAACCAATATTGATATTTATCAAAGAGGGAGGTTATTAAAATTCATCCAAAATATGAATTAAAAAGAGTTCATGACGCAATTAAAAATGGATGCTATCGAATTCATCCTAACGTTTGGGAGCAAATTAAAGATGAATTTGGATGGAACCAAAAAGATTTGGAGACTTTTTTTTCAAGGCTAAAGCAAAAACATTTTGACAAACAAATGCCAATGAAAAAGAAACCCCCTCATGATTATTATGGTGAAAGACCAGCGATATATGATGTATATAAATCAGACGATATACTTGGAGAAAAGGTGTACACTCATTTTTATTTCAGCGAAGACTTGCTCATGATTGACAGTGTACACGAACAAGATTGATGAATATGTAAAATGTCCGAAATTGAAAGTCTCAATCTATTTAATCTACTGATTTTATTAAAGGCGTATTTAAAAAATGATTTTTTACATGACAAGTAAAATTTAAAAGGCAAAAAATCTATGCGATGTATAAAATGTTCGGGACTAATTTTAACAATAAATGGTGATCTTGAACTGCGTGACAAAATTCTTGGTGATTTTACTGTGCTGAATACAGAATACGAGCAATGTAAAGATTGTGGTGAAAAACTGTATTCACCAGTAACACTGAAAGCAATTGAAGAAACGGAAGCAAAAAGAAAAGAAGAATTGTTATTGGGAAAACCCCTAAACAATTTTCTTTCTGCGGCAGAAGTTGCTAAAATTCTTGGTTGTACACGCCAAGCTATTCACAAACACAAAAGAATCAGACGGGGATTTATACACTTTGTTAGGCACAATGGAATTTTACTATATCTCAAAAAATCAGTTGAACTATTTAAAGAAACAGGCGATGGCAGGTTACCCCTTGCAGAACCAAAGAAAAAAACAAAATTTCAAATTATCAGTTTTTCCGACATCCAGAGAAGAAAACAACAGGGACAAAGCAGGGAATGCCTTTTAGATGCAGGATCTGATAGTCCTTGTATTGTACAAGAAAAATCAATCTCTAACGAAGAATTAATGGAAGGGTAGCAACATGAAATTATCAAAAGAATATAAGGCAAAAATTGAATCTGAGTTTGATTTCGTGATTCACAAAATGACTAAAAGTGAAAACGCTGATCAAATGCTATATTATTTTACTGGAATTCAAACATTGCTTAACAGAATAATGAACTTTGAATATTCAGATGAGTTACTATTTACGTTTTTTATCCTTGAAAGAGTTTATAAAGATATTGTTAAACAATTTGGTTCTTTAAATCATGGTAATAAAGTGGTTACTTTTCATGATGACTTTGGAGCGAAATTGATTGAATATACAAAAGAATTAAAACAAGGATTTTTTAACACAAAGACGAGAATTGAAATATTAAAAAAAATTGTTGTTCTGAGTTATACGTGTAATGGCAATGGTCATTATTTATCCGAAAAAGGAGTCATAGAAATATTTTCAAATACAAAAAAGCTTGAGAAATAAGAATCTACATCTTGATTATCAAATTTTGAAATTAAAACCATTACCAATGGCTTTTTCAGAGTCAATTATTACCATCCTGTTATTGAATTTAAAAATAATTTTATTTATAATATTAGAGTTATTGACTAATAGTATATCTTGATAATTCGGTATTGTGTCCGCTGGGTCAGGTTAAACACATTATTATGTAAGATAAATCTAAATAATAAATATTGAAGAACTAACACTGTGAATATGGTAATAATAAGTATTTTAATTAAATTTTGGGAAAATTGGTCGACAGGCTGTTACGGAATGGAAAATTTATATACAATATAGCCTGCTTATTGCAAAAGATTGTACTATATGTTGTGTATAAAAAATATTTTGTTTAGTTCCGTAACAGCCTGTCGAGTGCTAAACATTAATAATTCACAGCTGCTCTGTATGGTTGCTTGCAATCATGTTGACTTTATTATTAAAAAAGATTAAATCAGCTTATGAATTTTTGTTGTATTTCAGTCAGTATATTCTGAATGCTGTATTTATAACAGATAATTTAATTTATCAGATAAAGAATTATTAAAATAAAGGAGCATAATATGAATTATTTTAATTCACTTACTTTTTCAAAAAAAGTACAACAGCTTGGCCAGTGTCGTTTTATGGACTCCTCTGAGTTTAACGGAGTTGAAAAACTTAAGGGGAAAAAACTTGTTATTGTTGGATGTGGTGCACAGGGTTTTAATCAGGGCTTGAATCTTCGTGACAGTGGGCTTGATATTACATATGCTCTTCTTGATGAAGAAATTAAAGAAAAACTTCTTCCCTGGAAACTTGCTTCTGAAAATAATTTCAATTATGGAAAATATGAAGATGTTATTCCTAAAGGAGATCTTGTATTAAACCTTACTCCGGATAAATACCATACACCTGTTGTTTCACGGGTTGTTCCATTAATGAAAAAAGGAGCATGTCTTTCATATTCACATGGTTTTAATATTGTTGAAGAGGGTATGGAGATTCGTGAGGATATTACGGTTATTATGGTTGCTCCAAAATCACCCGGTTCAGAAGTTCGTGCTGAATACAAACGTGGATTTGGGGTTCCTACTTTGATTGCAGTTCATACTGAAAATGATCCAAATGGTGATGGATTTGAAATTGCAAAGGCATATGCTGCCGGAACAGGTGCGGACAGAGCTGGGGTACTTCACTCTTCTTTTGTTGCTGAAGTAAAATCAGATCTTATGGGCGAGCAGACAATTCTTTGCGGTATGTTGCAAACCGGTTCTCTCCTTTGTTATGACAAGATGGTTGAAAAAGGAATTGACAGTGGTTATGCTGCAAAACTTGTTCAGCATGGATGGGAAACAGTAACAGAAGCTCTTAAACAGGGCGGTATTACAAATATGATGGACAGACTTTCAAATGCTTCAAAGGTTAAAGCATTTGAACTTTCTGAAGAGTTAAAAACAGTTATGCGTCCCTTATATCAGAAGCATATGGATGATGTTCTTGAAGCTGATTTTTCTGAAACCATGATGAAAGATTGGGCAGATAATGACAAGCAGCTTTTTGGATGGCGGGAAGATACAGGTAAGAGTGCTTTTGAAGTGGCAGAACTTACAAAGGATGATATTTCTGAGCAGGAATATTTTGATAATGGTATCTTAATGATTGCAATGGTTAAAGCGGGGGTTGAGCTTGCTTACGAAATTATGACAGAAGCAGGTATGAAGGGTGAGTCAGCCTACTATGAATCTCTCCATGAAACCCCTCTTATTGCTAATACAATTGCAAGAAACAAGCTTTACGAAATGAATGTTGTTATTTCTGATACAGCTGAATATGGCAACTATTTATTTACACATGCATGTGTTCCTCTGCTTAAAGATTTTATGGATGTTATTGATACTGATGTAATTGGTAAAGGTATGACAGGAGCTGATAATACCGTTGATAATAAAAAACTTATTGCTATTAACGATGCAATCAGAAATCATCCGGTTGAGATTATTGGAAGAAAGCTTCGTGAATTTATGACAAATATGAAGGCCATCTAAATTATAGATAAATATTTTAACAGGCTGTTATACTGTTTGTAATAGTCTGTTAAAACAGCTTATATCTGAAAAATGTACTGTTATATTAAGATAAAAATATGAAAAAAGAGATTTTTCCATACAGTTTTGAACAGGGACCTGTAAGGCCTCCTGCTGAAGCAAACAGTCTTTTATTGTTACTTACGAGAAATTGCCCGTGGAATCACTGTACATTTTGTCCGATTTACAAGGATAAAAAATTTTCCATAAGGTTTGTTGAGCATGTAATTCGTGATATTGATACTGCTTACAAATTTGTTAGCTTAATTAAAAATCAATGTGGTGATGATGGGCGGTTAACCCAAGCTATTATCAATAAAATTGGGAAATCAGTTAAGCCTGTTGAATACTCTTTATTTAATGCCGTATTACACTGGTATTCTGCGGGGATGAAGTCTGTTTTTTTTCAGGATGCCAATAGTATAATATTAAAACCTGCTGCTTTAATTAAAATTCTTCATCATATTAATAAATGTTTTCCCGATGTTGAAAGAATAACCTCTTTTGGCAGAACCCAGACAATTTTAAATATCAGCGATAAAAACCTTAAAGCCTATGCTGATCTGGGCTTAAATAGAATCCATGTTGGCCTGGAAACAGGTTCTGATAAAATTCTTAAGCTGGTAAAAAAAGGGTGTACCAAAGAGATGCATATAAGAGCAGGACAAAAGATTAAAAAAGCAGGTATTGAGCTGTCTGAGTGTGTGCTGCTTGGACTTGGCGGAAAAAATTTGTCAAAGGAGCATGCCCTTGAAACAGCAGATACAATAAACCAGATAAACCCTTCCATAATAAGATTTCTCACCCTTGCTGCTCCCACAGCTGAAATTTTTGGAGGTCATGGATCTGATGAATATATTCCATCAACTGATCTTGATATAGCAGAAGAAATAAAACTTTTTATTGAAAGTTTAAATGGAGTAACTACATATATTGAGAGTAATAATATTCTTAATCTTCTTCAGGAAGTTGAAGGTACAATGCCTGATGCCAAAGAATCCATGATAGATGTCCTAAACTCGTTTATTAGTTTGTCTGATGATGATCGTATGCTTTTTCAGGTAGGTAAAAGGCTTCGGATTTTTTCAGGGTTATCAGATTTAAATGACTCCAGTCGTATAAATGGTGCATACGAGGCCTGTATAAAATATGGAATAAATAAAAATAATGTTGATAAAATTATTTCGAAAATGATTCAAAATTATATGTAGGGGTTCCCCTTTGTGGGTACCCAAAATACGAAACAACCACAAACAATCGGGCAGCCACAAGGGATTGCCTCTACTGCTCTTTTTTATCAATGAGATTCCAAAATAGATGTTCATCCATGGTTGTATGAGAACTAAGAGCAATAAATAACAGAATAAAAAAAAAGAAAAACCCTGTGTTGTAGTGAATATATCCCAAAGGATGCATTTTAATAAGAACCACTAAAATACTTATCATATATACATCAAGCATTCCCCAGTCATCTATAACTCTGTGACACCGCATAAGTTTTGAAAGATATTCCGGATAATATTTTATTTTAAGACAGGCGGAGATAATAAAAATAAGTAAAGTTTTAGCAAAAGGGAACAACAGGCTGGTTAATATTATTATTAGATAGACAAAAAAATAATTCTTGTTATGAAGCAGTAAGATTACATCAATAATAGAGTTACTTTTTTCAGATCCCAGATAGTTAAAATTCATTAAAGGCATAAAAAAAGCGGGTAAATAGAGTAAAATAGCAGTAATACTTAAAGCAAGAGTTCTGGTAACAGAATTTTTTTTTGGAGTATGAAGTTTATATGCACATCTTGGACAGAAAAGAGTATAGCCCTGCTCAATATTTATCTGTTTTAGCAACAGGTCACAACCGGGGCAAATTATTATCTCAAAATTATCAGGAGATTTGAAGCTTTTATACATATAGTTAAATCCTGTACTGATTATTTAATATATTATTGACTAAGTTTATTAAGTCAAATTATAGTATGCAGATCAAATTATATCTGTATATTTTCTATTTTTTTTATATGAAACTCTGTCCAACAGATCGTAATCATGAGAGTTTCAATTTTGTTGTGGCAGATAAATCCGCCATGTATGTTATAAAAAGCGAATATTATTATGCAAAAATCAATATTTCCATCTGAAATAATCGAATATACAGCAGAACATATACTGTCTCGATTTTCAATTAAAAGTAATATTATTTATTGTGTTGTTATCTTTGCCATAATAATAACTATTGCATCTCTTCCTTTTATAATAATTCCTGTATCTATACAGTGCAGTGGAGTAATAAGACCTTTTGCTGAAAAAAATGCTGTTAAGTCTCTGGTCTCTGGCGTTGTTTCAAATATCTATGTAAAAGAGAATCAGCTTGTTAAAAAAAATCAGGTACTTATGGAAATAGATCTGTCAATTATAAAAGAAAAACTAAAATTTATTAAATATAAGTTAGAAACTAATAAATCTAATTTATACGATCTTAGACTGCTTACTAAATTATCTGCTTCAAATTTTTTGATAGATAAAAAAAAGCTTAAAAGCATACATTATAAAAGTCAGTATGTACTGCTTTTAAGCCAGATAGAAAAAAACGAAAAAGAGTATAAAAATGCTGAAAACGAGTTAAAACGAACACAATATCTTTACAGTGAAAAACTATCCAGTCTAAGTGATCTGGAATATAGAAAGCTTGAAGTAGCAAAATTAAATATCCATAAAAAACTCATTATTGAGCAGCAGCTTGAAAAATGGAACAGTGATATAACAAAAAACTTGTTTAGTCAAAAACAGTTAATGACAGATAAGGAGCAGATAGAAAACAATAAGAAAAATTACACAATAAAAAGTCCTGTTGCAGGTACTTTAGAGCAGTTTGTCGGAATTTCCATTGGAAGTATCATACAGTCAGCTCAACAGGTGGCAGTTATATCGCCCAATAAAAATCTTATTTTAGAAGTTCATGTGCTGCCTAATAATATAGGTTTGATAGGGGCAGGAACAAAAGCAAAAATTCAGATTGACGCTTTTAATTATAATCAATGGGGACTTGCTAAAGGAGAAATCTACGATATAGCAGATGATTTTATTTTAATAAATAATCAGGCAATATTTAAAATAAGATGCAAACTTGATCAGAAATTTCTTATGCTAAAAAATGGATATAAAGGGTATATAAAAAAAGGGATGTCTGCAAGGGTTCGTTTTATGATAACAAAAAGAACTTTGTATCAGCTTCTTTTTGATAAAATTGATGACTGGTTAAATCCGTTGCAAAAAAGCGAGGATATTTAATGGGGGGGATAACAGTTTATAAGCAACAGGATATAACTGATTGTGGTGCAGCCTGCCTTGCTTCTATTTCAAACCATTATGGGTATCAGATTCCTATCTCACGAATACGACAATATGCGTCAACAGATAAAAAAGGAACCAATGTTCTTGGAATGATAGAGGCAGCAGAAAAACTCGGGTTTTCTGCAAAAGGAGTAAAGGGACCCTTTGAAAGTCTGTTTAAAATTCCAAAACCGGCTATTGCACATATTATTGTAAAAAAGACTCTGTATCACTATGTTGTAATTTACAAAGTTACAAAAAAACACGTTGTTGTTATGGATCCAGGGCATGGTGAAATTAGAAAAATTCTTCATAAAGACTTTATTGATGAGTGGACAGGGGTACTGATTTTAATGCTCCCTTCAACTGAGTTTAAAAAAGGAAATGAAACAACATCAGCATTAAGCCGTTTCTGGAATCTTATAAAACCCCATAAAACAATAATGGCAGAAGCACTAATTGGTGCGGTAGTAACTACAATGCTCGGGCTTTCAACAGCCATTTATGTCCAGAAAATTGTGGACTATGTTATT
>JASFBI010000376.1 GCA_030149595.1 Desulfobacterales bacterium | reverse complement strand
TAAATTTATTTTTTAACGCAGAAATTGGACAAAGTAGTGTTTTGTAACAGCCTGTGGAGTAAGTTTTCTAACCAGCAGGGAAGTCAAGCTATGATTCAAAATAAAATGGAAGTACGGAAAAAACAGATTATAGAAACTGCTGCAAAAATTTTTGCAGAAAGCGGTTTCAAAGAGACTACAATATCTGAGATTGCAAAAAAAACAAAAGTATCAGAAGCTTCTATATATGAATATTTTCATACAAAGGAGGGTCTTCTTTTTTCAATTCCTGTGGAACTGGCATCTGAACTTTTTGAAAAAATGGAGTTCCATTTAAAGCTGATAAGGGGTGCTGCCAATAAATTGCGTTCCATTGTTTTTCTTTTTATGAATTTTTATCAAACTACTCCTGACTTTGCGTCTGTGCTAATGCTTTTTTTAAAGCATGATAAAAAATTTCTTGATACAGACGGACACAGGATTATCAAGATAGGGATAAAGCATATAACCAATGTGATTGAAGATGGTGTTAAAACAGGTGAATTTAGAAAGGATATAAATCCGTATCTTGTAAGATCAATGATTTTGGGAACAATTGAACATCTTGTAACTAACTGGATTATGACAGGGACTCCGGAAAACCTTGAAGAGATGGTAGATCCCTTTATTGATATTATAATTGAAGGAATACAGGATAGAGAAATAGAAAAAAAACACTGGAGTATGGGAATGTTTCCTGTGAAAGCAGAGGATTCTGAATAGAGCCTGTCAATAGGCTGTTATAAACCACTGCTTTTTCCAATTTTCTGTTTTGAACTTGAAGAAATTTTTATTTTTTCTGATCCTGGCGAAAAACCATAATTTTCGTCTATATATCATGCATTTACTATTGTTTAAAGAGGCAGCTTGTTTGTAATTTCAGCCATCAAAATTTAAAGGGTAAAATATGGATGTTATTGAAAGTAAAATAGATATAAATTCAGAAGAGTATCAAAAAAATTATAGTGAAATAACAGCTCTTGTAGAAGACCTGAACAAGGAGAAGGACAGGTCTATGAATGAACGTTCAGAAAAGGCTCTTAAAAGGCAGGATGATTCAGGAAAACTTCCTGCTAAAAAGAAACTTGAACTTTTGCTGGATAAAAATACTCCTTTTCTTGAGATTGCTCCCCTTGCAGCAAAGGGCATGTACGATGGGAAAATACATAAAGCCGGAGTTATTGTTGGAATAGGTATTGTTGAGAAAAGAGAGTGTGTAATTAGTATAAGTGATGCCACAATTAAAGGTGGTTCCATCTATCCTATGGGTGTAAAAAAAGCTCTTAGATGCCAGCAGGTGGCAATGGAAAACAGGCTTCCTTTGATAAGTCTGCTGGATTCAGCAGGAGCATACCTTCCGCTTCAGTCGGAGATTTTTCCCGATGCAAATGATGGTGGAAGAATATTTTATAATCAGGCACAGATGTCCAAGATGGGGATTCCGCAAATAGTAGGGGTTATGGGGCTTTGTACAGCAGGAGGTGCATACGGTGCTGCAATGTGTGATGATATTGTACATGTTAAAAAACATGGAGCTATTTTTTTAGGGGGACCTCCTCTGGTAAAAGCAGCAACCGGTGAAGATGTATCTGCAAATGATTTAGGTGGAGCAGAACTCCATTGCAGTGAGTCAGGTGTTTCTGACTATTATGCAGAAGATGATGCCCATGCAATACAGATAATAAGGAAAATAACCAAAAATCTTCCGGCCGCTGAAAAAGCAAATTTGAAAATGACAACTCCAGAAGCACCTTTTTATGATCCAAAAGAGTTATATGGCATTGTCAGCCCTGACCTTACCAAACCCTATGATATAAGGGAAGTTATTGCAAGGATTGTTGATGGAAGCAGATTCCTTGAGTTTAAGGAGATGTTTGGGCCGACACTTGTTACGGGCTGGGCAAATATACATGGTTATCCTGTGGGAATTTTAGCAAATAACGGAGTACTTTTTTCAAAAAGTGCACAAAAGGCAACTCAGTTTATACAGCTTTGTGACAGGCGTAAAATTCCGCTTCTTTTTCTTCAGAATATAAATGGGTTTATTGTGGGGAGCGAATATGAAAAAGAGGGGATTACAAAAGATGGTCACAAAATGGTTAATGCTGTTTCCACAGCAACTGTTCCAAAGTTTACAGTAATAGTAGGGGCATCATTTGGTGCAGGAAACTATGCAATGTGTGGAAGAGCATATTCACCCAGGTTTCTCTGGATGTGGCCCAATGCACAGATAGGTGTTATGGGCGGTGAGCAGGCAGCAGAAGTTCTTGTTACAATTACAAACGATCAGAAAAAAAGGCTGGGAAACCCCTCTTTAACAAGTGAAGAGGTTGATTTTATTAAACAACCGGTAATAGAAGCTGCTTTTAAAGACGGGCAGGCATATTACAGTACGTCTCGATTGTGGGATGACGGTATTATAGATCCTGCAAAAACAAGAGATGTTTTGGGACTTGCAATATCTGCCTCCCTTAATGCACCGATAAGAGATGATGCATACGGTTATGGTGTGTTTCGAATGTAGGTTTTTTTAAAAAAAGAGATGGATTGTGTACTAAATTGTTTATAACCGGCTATGAGGCCGATCTGGATTTTTCATTGAGGTTTGCCCACAACAAATCATGAAAGAGACATATTACGTATTATGTTCTTTCATATAAACCGGCATGGCCGGAGCATGGTTATTCTTTATCTGCCGGAACAAAAAATGAAACTCTCATGATTACAGTCTATTGTACAGAGTTTCATATAAAATATATAAAAGTAAAAACAGGAATAATTGCTATGTTTAAAA
>JASFBI010000045.1 GCA_030149595.1 Desulfobacterales bacterium | reverse complement strand
CTAATTTTTTTCTCATAGTAGCTGCAATACCGAGAAGCCCCACTCCTAATAATAACATGGTAGCAGGTTCAGGAACTGGAGCCGGCTGTACAGATTCAACCATTACAACAAAATCAGTATAATCGAAATCTCCACCGTTATATAAATCTTCAAATGCCAAAATATACTCATTAGCTGTCCAGGCTCCAGCCATATACCCGGGAAGTTTAACTTCTTCACCGATTCCCTGATAAGCTGCCATATGATCAACACCGTCGTTATTTAAAGAGGTATCGCTGTGAAACAGACCTCCTCCTGATTCAACTGAAGAGTCCAGATAATATCCAAAAGAGGAATCAGTAAAGTCAACGCCTGTATCAAAAAAATTAACAAACACAGAACCGTCTTCTTTAATACTCAAAAGAGACAGCTCGCTTGAAGATGAGGCACCATCAAACAGTTCAACATATTGATCCCCGCTGTACACACCAAAAACATTTATGTTTTTATAACCTGCCATCTCTATAATTAATGTAGCAACAGAACCTCCGGTTGCTGTAAGTTCCCAGTAAGAATCGTCTGCATCTGAAATAAAATGATCTGCTACCTTAACATCACTATATCCATCTGTTGCTATATTGTCAAAAACACCCTGCAGGCTATCTCCTCCATCTCCAAAAGTAAGCCCTGCAGCATTTCCACACACCAACAAAATACAAAATAATACTGACAGAAAAACATTCACCTTTTTCATATCTTTACCTCCCACAATCTATAACTTTTAAAAAGTACTAAAAAGAATACTTACCTCTATTATGGTAGAATATATACCATTGGGTTGTAAGAGACAATAGGCCATTAGCATGGTTTTCCTACTAGTACTTTATTATAAGGATAAATAATATACTCAAAAGATAAGTTTTATATGAAGCTCCGTCCAACAGACCGTAATCATGAAAGTTTCAACTTTTGTTGTGGTAGATAAATCTACCATGCCGGTTATATGAAAAACATAAAACCAACACGTCTCTTTCATGATTTTACGTTGTGGGTAAATCTGGATGAAAAATATAGATAGGCCTCATGGCCGTTAGTGACAGCTAAAAAACTCTATGCCTTATCTTTTAGAATATATAAACGATCAAGCATAGTTTTTAAACTATCAGCCCATAAAGGCTGTTTTACTCCAAAAGTTTTAACTATTAAGGAGCAGTCCATTGCAGAGTTTTTTGGCCTTTTTGCTTTGGTGGGATACTCTTTTGTATTAACAGGAATAACTCTATCTATTTCCATTGATTCATACTGTTTTGCATATTCAAATATTTTTACAGCAAACTCATACCAACTGATTACACCCTTATTACAGTAATGATAAACACCCCAAACTATTTCTTCCCTTTTTCGGATTTTATCTGCAATAACAAAAACAGCATCTGCAAGATCTGCTGCAAAAGCAGGCGACCCAGTCTGATCACAAACAACGGAAATTTCATCCCTTGTCCTGCCTAAATCAAGCATAGTCTTTACAAAATTTTTACCATAAACTCCATAGAGCCATGATGTTCTTATGATAATATGTTTTTCCAAAGCAGCTTTCACACATACTTCACCCTCTTTTTTGCTTTTCCCGTAGATACCTATGGGTGCCATTTGATCTGTTTCAATATACAAAGCTGTTTTATTTCCACCAAACACATAATCTGTGGATATATGAATAAAAGGAATATCTTCTTCGGCACAAGCATATGCAATATTTTCAGGACCATCACAGTTTACAGCAAAAGCCGCTTTTATATCATCTTCTGCCTGATCAACATTTGTATAGGCTGCTGCATTAATACAAAGCGAAATATTATTATCTTTTATTACTTCACAAACAGCACCTTTATTTGTAATATCAAGTACATCAACGTCTAATGCTATAATATCAAACTCTAACAAACGTCCCTTCTGCACCAGCTCTTTTCCTGCCTGACCATTTGAGCCTGTTACAAGTATTTTCATTTTTTTTAACCTTTGTATTTCGGCAGAGAGTTTTCGGGTATTTTGTCTAAACATGAGTACAAATTGTCTTTTGAAGAAAGAACAGGCTCTTTACCCGGCCACTCAATACCTATGTCAGGATCAGACCATAAAATACCGTATTCATCATCAGATGTATAAAAATCACTGCATTTATAAATAAAATATGCTGTTTCACTTAATACATAAAAACCATGTGCAAACCCCTCAGGTATAAAAAGCTGCCGGCAGTTATCATCTGAAAGCTCAACCCCCATCCATCTACCAAAGTTTGGAGATCCTTTTCTTATATCAACGGCAACATCAAATACAGCTCCTTTTACAACAGAAACCAGCTTGTTTTGTGAATGATTTAGCTGATAATGCAATCCTCTTAAGGCACCCCTGGTTGAATATGAAAAATTATCCTGTACAAAATCACAACTGATACCTTCTTTTCTGTATCTTTTTTTTTGATAAGTCTCCATAAAAAAACCACGGGTATCATTAAAAACATCCGGTTCTATAATTTTTACACCTGAAAGATGCGTTTTTATAACCTTCATATTTATACTTTCCTGACCTCACAGGGCAACATAGAATAGTTTATAATCACCAGTATCAATAATCTGCAATTTAAAATTTACAGATAGAACACAAAATTATTGCTGAATTATTTCCAAAAGATACTGTCCATATGCGTTTTTTAACATGGGTTGAGCCAGTTTTTTTAACTGTTCAGTATTAATATATCCCATGTTATAGGCAATCTCTTCAAGGCACGCTACTTTCATACCCTGCCTCTGTTCAACTGCATAAATAAAATTAGAAGCATTCATCAAGCTCTCATGGGTTCCTGTATCAAGCCAGGCTATTCCTCTTCCAAGTTTTTCCACAAAAAGTTCTCCTTTTTGTAGATAAAGATTATTTACATCTGTAATTTCAAGTTCACCTCTTGCTGATGGTTTTATTTCAGATGCTATATCCACAACCTGGTTGTCATAAAAATAAAGTCCTGTTACAGCATAATGGGATTTAGGTTTTTGTGGTTTTTCTTCTATACTGATTGCTTTACCAAAATCATCAAATTCAACCACACCATATCGATATGGTCTTTTTACATGGTATCCAAAAATAGTTGCTCCCTTATTAGCCTCTTTTGCTTTATTTAAAATTCCTGAAAAACCTGCTCCAAAAAAAATATTATCTCCCAAAATCATACATACATTATCATTTCCTATAAACTCTTTACCTATTAAAAACCCCTGGGCCAATCCTTCAGGCTTTGGCTGTGCTGCATAGGTAAATGAAAGTCCAAGCTGGGAACCGTCTTTTAACAGTTTTTCATAAAAAGGAAGATCATAAGGCGTTGATATAATAAGAATATCTTTAATCCCTGCCAGCATAAGCACCGAAATAGGATAGTATATCATGGGTTTGTCATAAACAGGTATCAACTGCTTACTTATACTCATGGTAATCGGATAAAGCCTTGAGCCTGAACCCCCTGCAAGTAAAATCCCTTTTAGCATATTTATTTCTCTCTTTTTTTATTTACAAACATCCCTTGCATTATAATTTTTTTCAATCCAGTTAAGATATGCTCCTGTTTTTACAGATTCCACCCATTTTTTATTTTCTATATACCATTTTACAGTTTTTTCCAGAGCATCTTCAAATTCATGCTGAGGTTTCCATCCAAGCTGTTTTTGAATTTTTGTGGAATCTATTGCATATCGCCTGTCATGGCCAGGTCTATCTTCTACAAATTTTATGAGCTTTTTAGAAGAACCACTGTCCTTACCTTGACAACGATCCATTATTTTGCAAAGAAGATTTACTATCTCAATATTTTTTCGCTCTGAATTTCCACCTACATTATATGTTTCTCCTGGCACTCCTTTTTCAAACACCTCAACTAAAGCATCACAATGATCTGTTACATAGAGCCAGTCCCGAACATTTTCCCCGTCTCCATATACAGGAAGTGTTTTTTGCTCCATAATATTTAAAATTACCAGAGGAATAAGTTTTTCAGGAAACTGATAGGGACCGTAATTGTTAGAACAGTTAGTAATAACAACCGGAAAACCGTATGTCCTAAAATACGCCCTTACAAAATGATCAGATGCTGCTTTTGATGCTGAGTATGGGCTTGAAGGGTCATATGCTGTATTTTCTGTAAAATACCCGTGGGGACCAAGGCTTCCATAAACCTCATCTGTAGAAACATGAAGAAATCTGAATTTTGAAAATTTTTTAATTGACTTGTAATACTTTGTGCAAACATCAAGAAGAGAAACAGTTCCTTCCACATTGGTTGTTACAAACTCATGAGGGCTATCAATGGAACGATCCACATGGGATTCTGCTGCAAAATGAATAACTCCGTCAATTTTTTCGCCAAAAACAAGCTTTTCAAGAAGCTGCCTGTCTTTTATATCTCCATGCACAAACTTATATCTATCTGGAAAGCCATGGGACAAGTCATCAAGATTGGCAGGATTTCCAGCATAAGTTAAAATATCTAAGTTAATAATTTTCCAGTTTAAACCAGTTTTAAAAACATTCCTTATAAAATTAGACCCTATAAACCCTGCTCCACCTGTAATTAAAATATTTTTCATTTAATTTAAACGTTCCTAACATTAAAATCATTTTTCTTTATCAATTGTTGTGCATCATCAAAAGCATACTCTTCAATGAGTTTTTTTACTTTTACAGCAACATTATACTGGTATGATTCATTATCACTCTTTTTTAAACAATCTATTATTTGAATAATCCCTGCTTGAGACAGTACAGGGTCTGAATTTTCCAGAGCCTTAATAAGATCTTTGTATTTTTGTTGTAAATCAAAATTGTTTACAACATCACCTTTTTTTATATCAAAAAAGCTTCTTTTGCTTTTTAACCCTAACTTCCCCAGTGACAAAGTTAAAGTATCCATAGAATACTTTAAAGCAGACACTTTATTCAAAGCCTTTTTTTGATTACCTGATGTACACTCCTTTTTTAATGCTTCAGCAGAATACATAATATCAACAGTACACAGATTTTCTGTTTTTTCTATTATATCATTTATTATGGAAAGTAATTCTTCGAACTTATTATCTCTTATTAAACACTGTATACGGGATACAGTCTCTTTAGAATCTTTGCAAAATTCCTGCAGAGCTTCTAAATAATTTGTCCATGATTCATTAAAAAAACCCAATCCTTTTCTAACATCTATACCAGGTATTGTATAATAATTCTCACTATCTGCCGGTATTTTAGTTTCTAAAAATAAATTACGTGATTTAACTTTTTTAATATTTTTAGTAAGTGTTGCTACAAGTTCTTTTTTTGTTATGGGTTTTGTCAAATAATCATTCATCCCAGCTTCAATACACTTTACCTTGATATCATCTTTTATATTAACTGTAAAGGCAATGATTGGAAGATCCTTTTCCCCCAGCCTGTTTCTAATAATTTTTACAGTTTCTATCCCATCTGGATCAGACATAAAAATATCCATTATAACCGCATCATAATCATTTTTTTCAATTAGAGATATTCCATTGTCCCCATTGTTTGCAGTTGCTATATTAATTTTTGTGCTTTTTAACATCTCCTGAATAACTTTTTGATTAACAATATTATCATCTACAACAAGAATATTGACACCTTCAAAGATATCTCTTCCAATTACCAGATCTTCTTCAACTATATCTTTTTGCATCAACGTATATCCAAACAGATCCATAATATCATCATACAGCTCTTTCTGTTTAACCGGTTTATACAATACCTTGTCAACACCGGCCAACCGTGCAACACTTTCTGAAATTTCACTATGTAAAGAACATAAAAGTATGATAAAAAAAACAGTCCTTATCCCTCTTTTTTTAATCTTTTTTATTAAATCTATTCCATTTATATCTGAAAGAGAATAATCTATTATAAACAAACTAAATTCTAACTCACTTGCTGTAATCTCAAATATTTTTTCTACTTCCTTTAAACTTGAAACACAAAAGGGAATCATTCCCAAAGAGACTACAAAATTCCTAAGAACCACTTGATTTGTCTGACTACCTTCTACAATCAAAACATTTTTACCTGAAATATATGGAAACAACTGATTTTTTTTCTTTTGTTCATAGTAAGTTTTTTTTAAAAAAACAGTAAAAAAGAAAGAACTTCCTACACATAGTTTACTTTCTACCCATATTTTACCACACAACATCTCAACAATTTGCTTGCAAAGAGCAAGGCCTACACCTGTTCCTCCAAATTGTCTTGTACTTGAACCATCTACCTGGTAAAAAGGTTCAAAAATTTCATTTATCTTTGAAGGTTCTATACCAATACCAGTATCTCTGATACAAAAAACAAGAGATACAATATCATCTTCAGGCAGACGTTTTTTATCCTTTTCATTTAAATTAACTGTTAAGGAGACTTCTCCTGTTTTTGTAAATTTAAAAGCATTATCTAAGATATTGATAAGCACCCTGGTAAGCATTGATGCATCTCCTATAAGCTTTTCCGGTACCTGCTCATCTAAATTAACAACAAATCCAATCTGTTTTTCTGCAGATTGAAATACAAACATATCAGAAATACCAGCAATTAACTCATTAATATTTAAGGGTTTGTTATCTAAGCGTAGCCTTCCTGTTTCAAAACTTGAAAAATCCAAAATATCATTAATAATATTATGTAGGGATTTAGCTGAAGAACGAATCATATTTACAAAATTTTTCTGCTTTACATCCATTTGTGAGATATCTAACAAATCACTTACACCAATTATAGCGTTCATAGGAGTACGGAACTCATGACTTATATTTGCCATAAATTCGCTTTTTGCGATATTTGCACTTTTAGATTTCTTTGCGAGAAAAGAGATACTCAACATAGATGATTTTAGCTTTGCATTTGCTTTTTTTATTTTTTTTATTTTTCCAGACAAGTATTTAATTTTTTCACACGTCGCATCTGTTTCTATATCAGCTTTTTTTTTAAAACTTATATCTTTAAAAAAAACACTCACATATTTTCTATCATTAAAATCAAAGCACCTGCTGCTCAATTCAATAATAGCAGAAGACTCTTCAGATATTTTAATTAGAAATTAAAAAAACAAAAAGTCATTTCATCTGTTCTTTTCCCAATAAACACCCCATGATTCATTAAATAAATTTAAACATAAAGCCCATATATTTTCCCTGCATAAAGAGTGGTTATCCATATTAAACAAAAGAGATGCCCCCTTGTTAGCATAAAAAACATCCCCTGAAAACGATGCAAAAATCACAGAATCAGACATACTGTTTATGGAATTTTGAATAAAATCACAGGTTATATTTTTTTCTGAAACAATATTTATTAATGTTTTAAAATCTTCAATTAAATTCTCAAACGCATCTCTGTTTTTATCATCTGCTTTGGTAGAATAATTTAATGTCTTTGAAATAAATTCTATTTTTTCCCTAATTTTAAATACAGACTGCAAAAATATTTTTTGTAAAAACAATGAGAGTACAATTCCTGCTGACAAAAACAGTAAAAAAATTACACCTGATATATTTAAATATTTTTTTATACTATCAAAATAGCTTTTATAGTCAGATTGTAAAAAAACCATACCAAGAACTTCATTTCCTAAAACTATTTTTCTTTTTACATTTACCCTGTTCTCCTTAAATTTACATTCATCTAAAAGATTTAAAACCTGCTTTTCCTTACCAGCAGTACTTTTGCCTGAGGTATATTGAGCAAACAAAAAACCTTGTGAATCATAGATTTTTACAAAATTTATATTGTCTGCCCCAGCCAATATATGTATTTTTTTTTCAGCTGCCATACTGTCTTTAAAAGAAACAGGAATAATACAATTAACTGCTATTTTATCTGTAATACCAACTAAATTATCAGCCATTAAATGACGCATTGTAAAAAAATCGTTTATTATAAAACAGGCAACAATAATAAGCATAATAACAAAACTCATCAACATTACTGTAATACTAATTTTTTTATTAACAGGCAGATCATTTAAAATCATGAGAATAACCTAATGTAGACTATAGGTAAAAAAAAAGATTAAAAAAAACTAAGACTGCACATTAAAATAATAAAGAGAAACAATAAATATATCAACAGGCTGTTACTACATGCAGATTTTAAAATTTATATACAACATAACCTGCTTATTACAAAAAAATGCTCTCTAATAAAATCAACATATTAGAATAGATAGATTCATTAAAAAGGAAGTTGTTCAAAGGTCTCAAAATGTATTACATAATTGTATATAAAAAAAATGTTCTGTAACAGCCTGCCTGCAGGCTCTCTGTTTTTTTAAAAAAAGCATGGCTTTTATGCAAATATATTTAGAAAAAAAGATGGGTACAAGGCTTTATAACCCAATTTTTATTATACCTTAGTATAATAAAATATCAAGGTATAATATAATAAGGAAAGCACATCTCATTATAAAAAAACAAAAAAAAACAGATAAATTTTTATCTAACACAGGTACTGCAAAAAAAAGCGGGGCAACCCTTTTTTTCTGGAAAATTTTACCTCGTAATGGTTATGGTTTGAATTATACTTAATTTGCTTTTAAATTTTTAAATAGTCCTTGCCTCCATTTCTTTTTTGGGGTTAGGGGAAGATTTTGTCTCTTAAATTTATTTTTTAACGCAGAAATTGGATAAAGTAGTGTTTTGTAACAGCCTGTCGAATTAGGAGCAGAATGA
>JASFBI010000375.1 GCA_030149595.1 Desulfobacterales bacterium | reverse complement strand
GAGGTTTTCAAATTTTATTATAGCTCAGTGTTTGGTCGAAATTAGAACCAATCCCGAAAGTTGAATATTTAATATATACTTTCCGGATTAATAAAGAATGTACGTCAACGATATCTTTTAATTAATCGCACACTTATTAAAAATATTACTAACCCGCTCATTACACTTAAAAGAACAGGCACCCATACGTAAGCTTGATATTCAGGTTTTTCACAGGCAGCTATAATACCTGTAATACTGAAAATAAAAACAAAAAATAAAAAAAACATAACCATAATACAAACAGCTTTTGTATCGTACCATGGAATAATAGTTTTTCTAAATAAGGGTGGTTGTTCAAAATACATAATAAAAATAATTGCAATGAATAAACATAGGCATAATTTTGTAGAAACTTACGATGGATTAGTCGGCTTTGGTTATGATAGAAAAACAGATGAAAATACTGTTGCATACTATCTTCAAAAATTTTCAGATGATAAACTCATGGAAATAATAAAAGAAAAATTATTAGATGAAGAGCTATCTGAAATATTTTCTTTAATAACCAGGCTTTTAAAAAACCACTTATCCGAACAAGAATATCATAATCTTTTTTTAAAAGATATCACACATAAAGACTGATAATTTTATAAAAAATCATCAGTCTTGTGAAAACCGAAAGCTATAGATGTTCACATAAATAATTTCACGGCGTTACCCATCGTCGGAGTACCATAATACTCCTTCCTCCTTCTGACTTTGTGAAATTTATTATTTCATCCCGTTCCGAAAACCTATACATCTGACAGCTACTAAAAACAGTTTACCAGAATGTATTGAAAAATTACAGACTTTTTTTAATGTTTATGCTTTGCATAAAAATAATTTTATATTTTAGAAAAATGAAAATAAGGGAACTTCTAAAAAATAATCTACTCATATCGAGCAGAACTTTATGGGTAGATTATTTTTTGGAAATTCCCTAAGATAGCGTTTACTGGTATTTTATAAATTAGTAGAATTCCTCAATTCATAATTTATCATTTTCATATAAACCCATAAAATTGTAGATTTATTTTGTACGAACCCTTATTGGAGATTTTTGTGAAAACCTTGTTTTATAATAAAAAAAATTATCGTTTATTATATGTTTTTATAGTTACATTATTTTTTACAGGGACTTTTTCTTTTGGGTCTGTCTTTGCATCCGATATAGAAAAAAAAAATAGTAATATCCGGATTACAGCTGATAATCTGAATATTAAAAACAAAGAAAATTTTGCAGAATTTTCAGGTAATGTACAGGCAGTTGAAAATGATTTTTCAATTAATTCCAATAAACTGAAAATTTATTATAAAGGCGATGCTAAAAATAGCGCTAAAAAAACTGGGAAAGAATCGATAGACAAGATAGTTGCTTATGGGGATGTTTTAATCAAAATTAATGGCAAAACAGCCACTGCAGAATCTGCTCAATACACCACAAATGATCAGATCATTATTTTAACTGGTGAAAATGTAAAAGTTATAAGTGAAAAAAATTCTATTACAGGTACAAAAATAATATTAGACAGAATAAGCGGTAATATAAAAGTGGAGGGGAAATCTACAAGCCGTGTAAAAGCAATTTTTTACTCAAAAGATAAGATTAAGTCTGATAGATTAAAACCATTGAGTTCAGAAAATGGTGCTGTTAAAAGTGCGAAAAATACAAATAATTTAGCATCTTTTTCTGATAATAACGCAATTCCGGACAAAGAAGATAAGAGCAGTTTGGAGATGGATTCAGAACATCTTGCTGTCGCAGCAAAAGAAACGTATCAGGCGAAGGAGATTGAAACTCCCATGGCAGTGCCTGTTACAATTAAACCTGCTGATGTAATTAATACAACCAATTCTCATGAAGAAATAATACCGCTGCCTGATCCTGATAAGGTCAAAATTGCAAACTTGAAACAGAATATCATATTGACTAATTTTGAAAACAGAACCTCTTTTATTATTCATGATATGGATAAAATATTTTATAATAATCTGATAAAAGTCTTTAATAAAAAATGCTCTAATCATATTTTTCAAAAGCCAGAAGATAAAAACTATCCTCTGGCGTTAAAAGAATTGCCGAGAAATGAGGACGGAAAAATTAATTATTCATTTCTTTCTGATATTGGAAAAAAAAATGGTTTAAATGGAGTCATAACAGGAATATTAAAAAGTATATATACAGAACAGACACACCAGGGCTTCTGGTGGTTTAAAAAAACAAAAACCACAATTAATATATGTATCGAAATCATACTTCACGATATTAATGCGGGTTCAAAAATTTTTGATAGAAATTTTGTTTATAAACTTGATGTTGATAAAACTCTTGCAGAAACAATAATTTCTGATAAAATAATTGATCCGAAATTACTGGATAAAGATTTTGTTAAAGATGTTTGGAAAATAGGGAAGAAGATGGCAATTGCTTTAAATTCTCAGTCATGGATGGGAGTTATGACATCCAGTGAAAAAAATAATATTATAATATTCGCTGGTGGAGATATCGGACTTCTTCCTGGCAACATCCTTAAAGTTTACAGCATGAAAACTATTGAAGGTTTTAAGTTCAGGAATTTTTTTATGCCAGGAGACAGAGCAGGAGAGATAAAACTTGTACATGTCAATCCTGGCACTTCAAAAGCGGTTATTATTTCAGGTTTCATTGAAAATAAAGACTATTTTGTAAAGCCGAATTAATGATCAGCTCAAAAAGCCGCATTTTTTTTGGTTATGCTGCTCTAAGAATTTTTACGAAATTTATTAAATAACATCTAAGGAACGGGGACGAAATAACTTCCACAAGTAGGCGCAGAGATTTGGGTCAGG
>JASFBI010000044.1 GCA_030149595.1 Desulfobacterales bacterium | reverse complement strand
TTCCTGTAAGTTTTTTTAAAGAAATTTTTTCAATTATATTTTCAATGTCAGATTCATCTGAAATAATTTTTCTATATATATCATTGGCAAAAGGCAGGTTAACCCAAAAATACAGCGTTTCAGGAGAAATATTATAAATTGATATATTAAAATTATTTGTTTTTACCAGATTTTTAAAGTTGTTTACAACATTCAGTCCCGCTGAAAATTTATTTTTTTCAATAATAATTCCATTTAAAACTTTTTCTTCATCAAAATAAATAGCTCCCTGTGCAAAAGATGAGTGTAGATAGATTCCTCCTGTTTCAATATCACCCTGAAAATGTTCAATAAGTTTTGCTAAATTTGTATAATAACTATTTAAATTTAGTAAAACTGGATATTCTTTTGGGATAAGCATCATAATAAAACTCCGTGAAAGATGAGGCGTGCTTAGATTTTTGATTTAAGTCTTTCTATGGAAAATTTTAAACTATCCTGCATTCTGGAAATAGCTTCTGCAAGATTTCCTAATTCATCTTTCGATTTAATCTCTATTTTTTCACCTAACTCCCCAATACTTATTCTATCTGCTGCATTTGTTAAATATTTAATGTTTTGTGTTAATTTGTATCCATAAATAGAGATTGACAAACCTAAAATTATAAGTGAACCAATCATAATTCCCAGGTGAATATCTCTTGTTTTTTTAGTCATTTTAGCTGCATTATTTTTCAGTTTTTTTATTCTCTGGGTAAATTCATCAATCTTAGTAGTGCTTACAATGAGATATGGAGTATCTAATATAGGGGCAACAGCCATATACATCTGATCAACTGATCCATCCTTGTTTGTCCATTTATAATATCCTTTAGCCTTTTTACCGGCAGCTCCTATATCTAATATTTTAATAAATTTATCATAGCTGTCACCGCATGATTTTTTTATTGTGTCATTAATACTTAGACCTATTATTTTAGGATTAATATGAGACCAGATTGTCCAGTCTGAGTGTTGACCTGAAATTTCAAAGAGAGAAGTATGACCGGTTAAACCCACTTTTTGAACAGATATTTTTTTAAAATCCATGTCATAATTAAAATCATCTTTTACAATATCCGGTCTGTTTAGAAGAAAAATTCTGCATTGAAGAGCAACAGATTCAGCTTTATTTGCTATTTTGTCTTCAGCAAGTATTTGTACTGCCTCTGTACTCTCTTCAATAATATTTGAAGAGAGGGTTTGAAGCTGGGTATAAGAAAAAAAACCTGAACCTGTCATAAGGGCAAGAGGTATAACAAGAAATAAAAAAAACATTTTGCTTTGCAATCCCAAACCTTTTATCTGCAAAGAAGAAGGTTTTTTTATTTTTACTTTTTCTGCTGTTCCAGAAGGTTTTTTTGCTTTTTTTAAATTTTCCTTTGATTCTTTGATTTCAGGAAAAGGTATTATAAACCCACAAACCTTACATTTAATTTTCCCATCTTTTTCTTTTAGCTCCTTGAGTTTTTCAGGTGGAATATGATAGATCTTTCCACACTCTTCACAAATTACTGACATATTTCCCTCTTTTAAAATAGAAAGTTAAGAAATCAAATAAAAGCATGCTTCTTATTTTTATTACAATCAGGTTGTAATAAATTAATTTCTTATTACAATTTTTTAAAATCTTTTATTATCTCTACCATATCTTTTAAAAAAATCTCTTTTTTTTGTATATCTGGTATATTATCAGATAAAAAAATTATAAGATCAGGAACTCTTTCAAAAAGCATACTTTGCTTTTCTTCTTCCATCTGTTTTATTTCATCATCAATCATAACTTCGGCAACAGGTCCCATTATTCTTGATAAATAATCTTTTAAAACTATTAAAAAACGATTGGTAGAATTGTTTGTAGTAGTCATATTTTTTTATTTTGTTGTGAAAAAAATTGGTGATGTTTATCTTTCAATATGATTTTTAAAATTATTTTTATAGTAAGGAGCTAAAGAGAATTTATGTTTTCAACTCCTGTCTTAATAAAGCAATCTCTTTTTTAATAAAAATTTTGATTCTTTTTACAGCAGCTTTTATTAAGTCGTCAGGTGTTTTTTCTGATGACTTATGAGCTATAAGTGCTTTAAGCTTTTTAAAATCTTTTATAGATGCTGTTACAATTTGATCTTGTTCCTGTTTGCTGATATTTGATTTAGAAAATAATATTTCAATATTTTTATATGTTGTTTCAATTGCATTAAATGCTTCTTGCTTAGAATTTATTTTATATTTTAACAGGTATTTTGATAATGACTCCATAATTTTAAATAATTTAAGAATAGGTTCATTATCGGTATAATTCTCTTTGACTTTGATCTTTTTTATTTCATCAATTATTTTTTGAAAATTGTTAAAATTAATTTCCCACTCATTTGAAAGTATTATAACTTTAAGGTTTTCTAAGGAAGTATTTTTTATATCTGCTTTTTCCTGGTTTTTTTTATCATCAGTATCACACACCTGTTTTAGCTCAATTGTATCATCACTTACCTTACTGTCATCACCCTTCTTCTTGCTATTACTGTCCATGTTTGTATTTTCTAATACAACAGGTGAGCCTGTATCATCAAATTCAAAAATTGGCTCATCATCTCCAAAAAGGCTATCCAGATTTTGAGAAATTTCAGTTTCCTGATTATTTTTAATGTCAGTCAATTTCTTTTCCTTATTCTGTTAGTTTTATTTGAACAGACTTAACGGTTTCAGTAATAATTTTTTTTAAGGTGGGAACTACATTTATTCCGCTCAAAGCACTTGCCTGAAAACAGGGGACTTTTAACTTAGAGTTCAAATCTTGTTTAAGCTTTTCAATGGGAATGAGTTTAATTCCTTCTTTTACCAAATCCCTTTTATTAAACTGCAGTACAAGGGGGAAATTATATAAATCTCTGTTAAATGCTAAAAGGTTTTCTTTGAGATTGTCTAAAGATATAAGATTCATATCTTCCCTTAGCACCATTGAATCTGCAACAAAGACAATTCCATCAACTCCGCGTAATACAAGCTTTCTTGTTGCATTGTATTTTACCTGGCCAGGTACAGTATAAAGTTGAACTTTTATGCTGTAGCCCTTAATTTTACCTATATCAAAAGGCAGGAAATCAAAAAAAAGGGTTCTGTCCCCGTGGGTTTTAATTGTAATCATCTCATTTTTAATTCTCTCTTTAAATTTATTATTAATAAATTCAAGATTGGTTGTTTTTCCTCCACGGCCAGGACCGTAATAAACAATTTTTATCTGAACCTCTTTTTTTTTCCTGTTTATAAGTGACAAAATCCATACCCCTTAATTATTATTTAAAAAGCTCTTCAATCTCTTTTATTACTTCTGCTACTTTTAATCTTAAAAAACCGAGAGAAACTTTTTTGCCAAAAATTGTAATTAATAAAAAGTCATCTGTAATTTTACTAAAATGAATACTTTCATTTTCCCCCTTGTGAAACAGCAGCGAAAATTCCTGTTCTCCTATTATTTTTGCCATAGCACTTACAGCAGCATAATTACCTGCGGCAAGTGCTGCAAGTGAGTATACATCTTTGGTGCTCGACCCATTATCTATTGTAACTATTACATTACCTGACAGGTCAATGAGTGTAACATTTTCAACACCAAGTTTTATTAATTGCTCTTCTAAAATTGATTCGAGCTTTTCAATCTGTTCTTCATTAAAATCTAAGGAAAACTCCATTAAATTTTCTCCATAATTTTTAAAAAATTTATAAGTATAGATTTTTAAGGAAAATATTTATTTAGTTTAAAATAAAACCTGAAATTGCTGCATAAAGTTTTTTATAACATACATGACAGATTTACCTGCCACAACAAAAATTAAAACTCTCATGATTACGGTCTGTTGAACGGAGTTCCATATAAAATTTAAAAAAACTAATTAATTATCAGTAATTTGATTTTAGATAGAACTATTGTATTGAAAACAAATAATTTTATGTGGATTATTTTTAATTGAAAATATATTGATATTAGAAAAAAAACGACAATCAAAAACAGATACTATCTGAATTTAAACTATATATTACTATTTTGCAATTATTTTTTTTTATTTATTTACTTTTTATATAAGTTTATGATAATTAATTATTAATATATTTATTTTTAAAAAAATATACTTCACTTAATATTTCATAATTTCCTATATTTTAAATAGTTTGTAAATGAAAACCGGCAAGTCTGGAGACTTTTAGTGTTTTTATTTAATTTCATATAACCTGCTCTGGTCATGCAGGTTATATGAAAGAGTGTAAAAGTAATACGTCTCTTTATATTAAAGTTTTTTTAATTTATCTGCTGCCTTAATTAATAAAAAATAAAATTTATATGAAAAACCGTAAAAGTAATACGGCTGTTGTGGGCAAACTTTAATGAAAAAGCCAGATCGGCCTCATGGCCGTTATTAAATACATAATATGGAGGTGTTGTGAAGAAAAAATATAATTTCTATTTAACAATTTTAATGCTGTTTAATCTAATTTGTTTTATTGTTTTTTTTAAAATTTCTCCTGTATTTGCTGATAATGGTGCAAAGGAGATTTTAGTAGGCCAATCATGTGATTTGAGCGGACCTTTAAAAAAGGCAGGGGCTGGTTTGCGCGATGGAGCATTGGCATATTTTAAGTATATTAATGAAGCAGGAGGAATAAGGGGACAAAAAATACGATTTATTACTTACGATGATCAAAATAATCTGAAAAAATGTTTTGAAAATACAGAAAAACTAATAAAAAAAGATAAGGTTTCTATCTTGTTTGCTTATCTTGGAAAATACTCATCAAAAATAGGATCTGCTGCAGCAGTTGATAATAAAATACTTTTTTTTGCTCCTTTATCAGGAGCAGGTTTTCTCAGGAAACCTGTGTTAAACAATATTTTTAATATCCGCCCTGGTATTGATAATGAAGTAAGTTCAATGATTGATGCATTGGTACTTGAAAAAAAAATAAAAAGAATTTCAGTTTTTTATAAAAAAGATGATTATGGTCAGGAAGGGTTAAGATACATAAAAAAAGCATTAAAAAAATATGATATTGAAGTATTAAATGAAACATCATATTTAAATGAAGACAAAGATATAGAGTCTTCAGTAAAAGCATTAATATCTACCCGTCCTGGAGCAACAATAATAATAGCAGGATCTGCTCCTGCAGCAAAACTTATTAAAATGATGCGTAAAGCAGGAAGTAAAACCATGTTTTTATGTACTTCTTTTGCATCAGGAAATATGCTGGGAGAGATACTTGTAAACCAGGGGGTAGGAGTTGTGGTTTCCCAGGTTGTTCCATTTCCCTATTATAGAAAAATACCTGTAGTTTCTGAATATAATAAAATTACAAAGAAATTTATATCTGCTTTTGAACCGGGGTTTATTGGACTGGAAGGATTTATAGCAGCAAAAGCCTTGTGTAAAATCTTGTTTGATATAAAAGGGAATTTCTCTTTAAAAAAATTCCGCATTTCAGCTGAAAGTCAGTTTTTTACAGATCTTTCCGGTTTTTTATTTTCTTTTAATAGAGATAATCATCAGGGGTCAGATAAGATATATTTTACTCAATTAGGTCCTGGCGGATACTTATCTCCCATAAAAAGACTTTCCGATGTTTATGAAAACAGAGACTCCCAGCATGATTTAAGATTTTTTAAAGAAAAATAGAAGATCTGGTATTTTTATTAATTAAAGGATTTATGAGTTGTTGTATTCTGATATTTAATAATATTTTTATTAAGGAGAAGATTATGAGGTTTAATTTATTGCTTAGGTTGTTTTTTTTTATTGCACTAACAGGAGTGTTTTTGGGGCAGCATCTTGTTTTTGCAGAAAATGTTATTGTGGTGGTAAATAAAAATGTGGCAGAGAGTTCACTTACAGCAAATCAGGTTAAAAAAATTATATTGGGAAAAACAAAAAGATGGGGAAATGGCCATAAAATTAAGGTGGCTGTATTGATTGAAGGAGAAGTTCATAAGGCTTTTTTAAAAAAATATATAAAAAAAAGTCCGCCTGCATTTTCAAGATTTATGAAAAAGAAAGCATTTTCATTAAAATCTATTCCTGCAAGAGAGTTTAGTGATGAAAAAAACCTGATAAAATATATTGCTAAAACAAAAGATTCCATAGGTTATGTCTCTTCATCTGCAAAAACAGCTAAGGTAAAAACAGTTTCCATACAATAAAATATTATAGAATACCTAAAGGAGATTTAATTATGATATATAAAATTAAAATAAAAAAATTGGTTTTATCTTTAATTCTATTATTCTTTTTTTCAGATTTTGCTTTTGCTGTTGAGTATGATGATTTAGGAGGCATTGATATGCATGGCGGTGTATCATTTGGATATATGCACAGTGATAATAACAATCTATATGCTGATACCAGTGACGGGACTTTTCAGTTTTCTGACATGTATTTAAGTTTTGCAGCAGATGCAACAGACAGACTTCATGCTGCAGTACAGCTTTATTCATATGATCTTGGTACTATGAATAATTACAAAGTTTTTTTAGACAGAGCTTTTTTATCATATGATTATAAAGAGTGGCTTAATATTTCCGGTGGTTTGATTAAAATACCCCATGGTTTGTACAATGAATCAAGGGATTCTGATTATTTAAGGGTAAATGTATTACTGCCCCAGTGTATTTATCAGGATTCATGGAGAGATGTTATAGCCTCCGTGCAGGGAATAAGTGCTTTTGGCGAATTTGATATGAATACAGCTGGAATTATTGCATATAATTTTGAATATGGCGTGCCAAATATAGATGAGGACACAGGTGTTTCACGATTTCTGTCAGACATGCTGCCGGGCATGTTAGATGCTGATGTAGAGGAGATAGATGTTAGCCGTGCTTATGCCGGTTCTCTTTTTTGGGAAACACCACTGGATGGGCTGAAAATAGGTGTAACAGGATATAAAATTAAAATTAATTTAAATACAGCTCTTTCTATTGATGGAGGTTTTTTAAGTGAGTTGCCAGCAGAGATGTTAGGTCCTATGAAAGATATTCCTGTGCTGGATTTTTTAACAGGAATAGGAGTGCTGCTTGATGTTAATCCTCTACATTTAGCTTTAGATGTAGAAAATTATGTTTTATCAACAGAATATATATGGAATAATTTTACTTTTGCAGCAGAGTATGCTCAACAAAAAATAAACATAGGTTTTGATAGTATAGGTCAACCTATGAGTATGCTTCTTGAAGATACCGGCACAGTATTAACCGTTACAACTGAAGGGTATTATGGAAGTATTGCATACAGATTTTCCGAACTGTTTGAGCTTGGGGTCTATTATGGAGAATATTATCCGGATAAAAGTGATAAAGATGGTACAGGAAACGATCTGTTTACAGGTCTGCCCAAATTTTCTGAAGACAACAGGCACCGTGCATGGCAAAAAGATGCATGTATGACATTTCGATTTGATATTGCTAAAAATGTAGCTTTAAAATTAGAAGGACATGTTATGGACGGAACAGCTCAGATAAACCGTGCAGATAATTCTGGTGAATTATCTGAAGACTGGTTTCTTTTTGCTGCAAAATGTTCATATGTATTTTAAATAGTGTTCGACAGGCTGTTACAAAACACTGCTTTGTCCACTTTTTGCGTTGGAAAGTTAATCTGATCTTCGGAATGTAACAGGTATGCCTGTTATTAAATTAAATTTCCACCTTGAACTTGAATAATTTTTTGTTCTGTAACAGTCTGTCGAGGCAGTTTTTTAAAAAATGGAGGAAACTGTTATGAAGGCGGGTTATATAAAATATTGTATTTTTTTTATGTTCTTATTTCTGTTTATCCCATCTTTTTTATCACCTGCTTTTGCTGATAAAATAAGCGGAATTGATGACCTTTTTGCAAAACTTCCAAAGGGAATATCAGAAAAAGACGATAAAATTTCAGTTATAAAACATGCCCAGACGTTTGTTATTTCAAGACAAGCCAGGAAAAAAAGAAAACTGGTTTTTAAAATGCCTGTTGATGCTGTACGGCTAAATGATAAATACACTTCAATCATGTTTAATACTGAAATTACTACAAAAAAAAATAATGGCAGAAAAGTAAAAACACCTGCTTTTTTCTCTCTTTTATTTGTAAATGGGAAAAAAGGAGCATTTGATTTTTCAAATGGAAAATATATTGGGTGGATAGGGAAAAAAGATATTTCTGAGTATATGAAATTAAATTCTAAAATGCTCTGCAGGTATTATAGAAATGCAGGGGTAAAAGATTGTATTTATAAAAATATTTTACTCTCTGCTGTATATGGCAGAAAAAAAACAGCAGTTGAATCTAAACAAGTTCCTGCAAAAGAGATTATATACAGAGATGAATTTGAATCAAAACTAAAAGAAAAAGCAGATGTTGTACATTCACATAATGGAGCAGATATTGTATCAGGATCTGTTGCTGCAGCACACATTGGTGAAGGTATTGTTAAAAAAAGTGAACTTGCAGGAATAGTGTCTGCAATTGTATTTGGATCAAAAGGATCAGGTAAATCTACAGTGGTCAGCAAGTCAGACTATAATAAACTTTCAGCTCAGGTTATCCAGCTTGAAAAAACAGTAAAGCGTTTATCTGCTCTTCTTGCTGGTGTTAGCCGTAAAGGCAGTGATATAGTATTTTCCAGGGTGAACCTTAATCTGGTAAATGGGACAGGTGCAACAGACGGCAAGGTTAATGGGCTGGGTAATCTTGTAATAGGTTATAATAACCAACCGGTAAAAAAATCAGTAAAGGGTTCGCATAATTTGAGCATAGGAAA
>JASFBI010000043.1 GCA_030149595.1 Desulfobacterales bacterium | reverse complement strand
CCATACAAGTATTCATCAAATAGTTATGAATCTTTGTACAAATGCATGCCATGCCATGGAAGATAAAGGGGGGATACTCAATATCTCTTTATTTAAAACAGATCTTAATAAAGAAGATCTTAATAAAGAAGACAATATGTTTGTTGGTGCGTATTTAAAACTTGAAATAAGAGATACAGGCACAGGCATTGATCCTGCTGTTAAAAACAGAATATTTGAGCCCTATTTTACCACAAAGGAGTTGGGAACAGGCATAGGTCTTTCAATTGTGTCTGGAATTATAAAAAAGCTCAAAGGGAAAATAGATATTTCAAGTCAGCATGGAAAAGGAACCACTTTTACAGTTTATCTGCCAGAATCAGATAGTAAAGATAGAATAACAAAACCTTATACTCAAAAGCCAGAAAGTCTTAAAGGGGAGGGGTATATTTTATTTGTAGATGATGAAATCTCCATAGCTGAAATACAGAATATTTTACTACAAAAGTTAGGTTACACAGTTACATGTTTTACAGAGAGTAGAAAAGCACTGGATTTTTTTATCCTAAACCAGGAACTAATTGATATTGTGATTACTGACTTTAATATGCCGGAACTTTCAGGTATTGAACTTGCTAAACAGGTAAAAAAAATTCGCAAGGATGTTCCTGTTATTCTCTGTTCTGGTTCTTATGATGATGCCATGGAAAAACAGATAAAAAAAAACAGGATAGACTGTTTTGCAAAAAAACCCTTTTTATGTTCTGATTTGTCCATGGCAATACGAAAACTACTTGATCCATGAATTATATTCATTAATTTTTCTGCATCAAAAATATATCATTAAATGTTATTATTACTCATTTTTTTTTATTCTTTTATTATTTAAATTTGAACCAGGCTCTTACGTTTTTTAATATGGAGGGAAATGCGTAAAATTTTAATAATATCTGTTATATTCTTGTTTTTAAATTCTTTTTTTTCGTGTGTTGTGAAAAAAGAGTACCTTGTTTTGGAGAAAAAACTTAATAGAACAAAAAAAGAGCTTTTTTTTGAAAAAAAAAGAAATAGGGCTCTGCAATTTTTATTTACAGATATAGCACAGAAAAATGATATAAGTTTCAAAGACTTGTTGTCAACAATAGAGATAATTAACAATGATTTGCAAAAAAATAATTTAAATCTTGAAACAGAAGTAGACGACCTTTTATTCCAGCTTAATAAAAAAGATATGATTATTGCCATTCAAAACATGGTGATTAATCAAAAAAAAAGAAAAAAAGAGAAGACAGATGCAAGTTTGAAAACATCTCTTATTTTATCCGGTTTTAACTATAAAAAGGCAGAAGATAGTTTTATTATCACCTTCTTAAATGCTCACCTGTTTAAACAATATGTTAATGTCAGCCGTAAAGGCAAAAAAAAATTAAACAAATTTTCAAAGATATTGTTAAGCAACAAAAACTATAATATTTCTGTTAATGGACATTCAGATAAAACTCCCATTGGGAAAAAATTAAAAGAGAGGTTTCCTTCCAACTGGCACATATCATCAGCTCGGGCTGCTGCTGTAACTTTATTCCTTCAAAGAACCGGCATCTCTCCAAATAGATTATCTTCATGTGGACTTAGTTATTATCATCCTGCAGCTTCAAACAAGACTAAAAATGGCAGGGTTCAAAACAGACGTATAGAGATAATTTTAACTCCCATAGTTGATTTTTTCTAAATCATTTACTATTTCACTATTGTAAACTATAGTTTTTTATTCATACTTTAAAGATAGCTATTAACTGTTTAGTTTTTTAAGCATTTTTTTCTATTTTTGATTAAGCAGAATTATTATTAATGAAGCAAATAAAAAAATGGTAAATAATACACTGGTGTACAAGAGAATACTCATCTGTTGTACAATTTTAATAGCAGGTCTGGTATTTATGATTGTGTTATCAGGTTTTAAAAAGCCTCCTGAAAAAAGTAATAATGGTGAAGAGTCTTTAAATGTCAATATTTTAAAAGCGAGATATGAAAACAAACAGATTTTTATTAAAGGGTATGGTGAAATACACTCTTTAAATACTGTTTTCATCTCACCTGAAATTTCAGGAAAAATAATTAAAGTTCATTCACGTCTTGATACAGGCGAAATCATAAAAAACAATGACCTGCTTTTTTATATTGACCCTGTAAATTACAAGGCATCACAAAAAGAAGCAAAAGCTTTGACCATGCAAAGAGAAAGTGTTCTTTTGCGCCTTGCCAAAGAGCATGAAACAGATCAGATACGCATAAAAACAGTGTATAGAAATTTGAGTCTTGTGAAGTCAGAGTTTGAACGTGTATCTGATCTCTATAATGCAGACAGAGTAGGAACTCTTTCAGGTGTTGACAAAGCAGAGCGTGTTTTTAATGAAATAAAAGATATAGCAGACCAGTTAGAGAAAAAAATAGAGATATATCCAATTGCTGTTATGGAAAACAGAGCTTTACTTGAATCAGCAGAAGCACAACTTGCAAAAGCTGATGCAAATTTAAACCGATGCAAGGTTAAAGCCCCTTTTACAGGAAGATTGAAAGAAGTTTTTGTGGAAAAAGGTCAATATGTTACTCCTGGTAAAAGCATTATTACCATGGCAGATGATTCAATACTGGAAATTTATGTAGCAATAGACAGTATGGATGCAAAAAACTGGCTTGTTTTTAATAAAAAAGTGAATAAAAAACAAACAAACTGGTTTCCTTCCCTTAAAAAGGTTAATTGCTGTATTAACTGGACAGATAGTCAAGAACAAGAACTGTGTAGAGGTTTTCTCCACAGAGTTGTTAATTTTGATCCAAAAACAAGAACACTGCTTGTTGCAATAAGAATCAATACACAAGACAACCCTCTCTTGGATGAAACATTTCCTCTGGTTGAAGGAATGTTTTGTACAGTTAAAATTCCTGGAAAGTTTATCAAAAATGTAATTAAACTTCCAATATGGGCTGTAAGTTTTAAAAACAGTGTGTTTCTTGCAAAAAAAAACCGCCTTAAAACAGTACCTGTAAAAGTTGCCAGAACAGAGGATGGGTTTGTGTATATTTCAGATGGTCTGACGCAAGGAGATATGGTTATAACAACACGCCTTGTAAATCCCCTTGAAAACAGTCTGCTTGAAATAAGCAAAAAAGGACAATAGCAATGAGAAAAGTTCTTTCCTTTTTTATAAAAAATACTGTTTTTGCAAATATAGTTCTTTTATTTATAATAATTTCCGGAATCATGGCTGTTAAATTTATGATAAAAGAGACTTTTCCTGATTTTGCTCTGGACATGATAGCCATTTCAGTCCTGTATCCCGGAGCAGATCCAGAAGAGGTAGAAGAGGGGGTCAGTAGAAAAATAGAAGAGGTTTTGGAAGGTCTTGAGGGTGTTAAACAGTATACAACCAAATCAAACGAAGGCATTGCAACTGTCCAGATTGAGGTGGCAAAAGGGTTTGTACTAAGAGATGTACTTGATAAAGTACGAAGTAAAGTGGATTCAATTTACACATTTCCGGTTGACGCGGAAAAACCTGTAATAACTGAAATATCTTTAGCGAATGTTGCTCTTCTTATCGCTCTTTCCGGTAACATGCCTGAAAAAAGGCTAAAAGAGTGGGGTAAAGAGGTAAAAGAAGAACTTCAGCAAATTCCTGCTATTTCAAAGGTCGATGTTTTTGGAACCCGTAAATATGAAATAGGAATTGAGATATCTGAAGCAAAATTAAGAAAATACAACATCTCTTTTAATCAGGTTGTTTCAGCCATAAGAAGTAGTAATCTTAATATGGCTGGTGGGACAATACGAACAAAAGGGGAAGAGATACGAATTCGTACTATGGGGCGAAAATATACAGGTAACGAGCTGTCAGAAATTGTGGTTTTAACAGGATCAAACGGCGAAATTATAACCCTTGACCGTGTAGCTGAAATTAACGATGGTTTTTCAGAAGACCCTATAAGTGCTTCATTCAATGGGAACTCTTCAATCTTTATTAATGTCTTAAAAACAAGCAAAGAGGATTCCCTTGCCATATCTGAGGCTGTAATTTCCTATGTTAGAAGCATGAAAGACAGACTTCCGCCGGGTGCACATTTAGATATTATTTTTGATACTACTGATTTTTTAAAAGCAAGAATAGATCTTCTTATAAAAAACGGGAGCATAGGATTATGTCTGATATTTCTTCTCTTGTGGTTGTTTCTTGATCACAACTTAAGCTTCTGGGTCGGGATGGGGGTGCCTTTATCCATTGGAGGAGGTTTGATACTTTTGTGGATGACAGGACAATCCATAAATATGATTTCACTATTTGGATTAATCATGGTTCTCGGTATAATTGTAGATGATGCCATAGTTGTAGGTGAAGCTGTTTTTGTACACCGGCAAAATGGAGACCTTCCCCTTGATGCTGCTGTTAACGGAATAATGGAAGTTGGTATGCCTGTAGTTTCAGCAGTTGTTACAACTATTGTGGCATTTTGTCCTCTTTTGTTTGTAGATGGGGTTATGGGTAGTTTTATAGCTATTTTACCTGCTGTGGTAATAGCATGTCTTATATTCTCTCTTATAGAATGCATAATATTGCTGCCTGCACATTTAAGCCATCTGCCTGATCCAGATACCGGCAATACAGATGATTTAAAACAAAATATCTGGTCCAAGCTTAAACAGATAAACAAAAAAGCAGACAAACTGCTTCAAAGATTTATACAAAACAGGTATAAACCTTTTTTGCAAAAAGCTCTGCACTACAGATATATATTCCTCTGTACAGGTATAACCCTTTTGATGTTTACAATGGGTCTTATCAAGGGAGAATTTGTTAAATTTGAAACATTTCCTGAAATTGATGGGTTTATAATAACTGCAAATGTGAGATTTCCAAATGGGACTCCTGTTGAAGTCACTAAAAAAGCTGTCAAAAAAATGGAAGCATCCCTGATCAGGTTAAACGATAAATTAAAAATTAAATCAGGGAAATCAATTGTTATAAACAGGATGACAATTGTGGGGCAATCTCTTGGTGAAATGCCTGAAAGCGGGGCACATCTCGGAGGTATTTATGCCATACTTGTTCCTTCCCAGCAAAGAGATATACATTCTAAAAAAATAGAAATTATGTGGGAAAATGAAATTGACTCCATATCAGGGGCAGAGTCTTTAACACTTGAACAAATGGCAGCAGGACCTCCTGGTGCTCCTGTTGAAATATGGATACAGGGGCATAATATGGATGATATTCTAACTGCTTCAGATGATCTCATAGGGCATTTAGGAGGATTTAACGGAGTTTATCAGATTCATTCTGATTTTTCACCTGGAAAAAATGAACTCCGGCTTAAGCTTAAACCTGAAGCATACCTGCTGGGTATTACAGTAGATGATTTTGCAAGACAGATTAATACTGGTTTTTATGGAAACGAGGCTGTCCGGCTCCAGAGAGGTAAAGACGATATTAAGATAAAAGTCAGATACACAAGCTATGAGCGCAGTCAGCTTTCTAAATTTAAACAATTTAGAGTTCGTACTCCACAGGGTCATGAAGTACCCCTTTTTTCTGTAGCTGATATTAAATTCAGTTCAGGATATGCAACTATTACCAGAACAAACGGTATGAGAAGAGTTGCTGTTTTTGCTGATATTGATACCAATAAGGCCAATGCAGGGGAAATTATTGCAGAACTCTCATCAGGATATTTTAAAAAACTTAAAAAACAGTATCCAGAGCTTCATGTTTCTATACAGGGAGAGAGTAAAAAAAATAAAGAGTCATTTTCCAGCCTTTTAATTGGATTTCCCCTGGCCATTGTGATGATTTACATGATAATAGCAACAATGTTTGCCTCCTATACCCAGCCCTTGATAATAATGTTTGTTGTGCCGTTTGGTATTATCGGATCAATTTTTGGTCATCTTGTTATGGGATATAATCTTTGTCTTTTAAGTGTTTTTGGTATGGTAGCTTTAAGTGGTGTTGTAGTAAATGATTCCATAGTTCTTATTGAAAGGATAAATAAAAATATCTTTCTGGGCATGAAATTTCACGAGGCAATAATCAACGGAGGTATGAGACGTTTCCGTGCTATTATCCTTACCACATTAAGTACAGCAGGAGGTCTGCTTCCTCTTATTTTAGAAACAGACATGCAGGCAAGGTTTTTAATTCCCATGGCTTTGTCTCTGGCTGCCGGAGTGAGTTTTGCAACTGTACTTACACTGATTTTTCTTCCAAGTCTTTTTGTAATTTTAAATGATTTAAAGCGTATTTTGTTCAGAATTAAAAAAGGAGTATGGCCAAAAGCTGAAGAGGTAGAGCTATATTTGAATAAAAATACCAGTTTGCAAAGTAAGGAACAAGGATAAAGTAATGAAATCCAGTTTAATAATTTTATTGGTTATAATTATAAGTATTTTTTTTTCCACAGCCGGTTTTACTGCAGGAAAAAAACAGGGCAGAAATTTGATAATTACTCCTGATTCAGTTATTAATCTTGAAAAAGTTCAAAAAATCGCCCTGGAACAAAATCCATCCATGGCAATTGCAAAAGCCAGAACTGTCCAGGCAATGCAACGGGTAACTCAGGCATATGCAGCCTATTATCCAAAAATAGATCTAAATGCAACAGGCTCACGGAACTGGCGGTCAGATAAATATGCATCAACATTATACCCTGAAAATAATCCTGAAAATATTTTTTCATCAAACATTTCAGGCTCATGGATTTTATTTAATGGTTTTGCCAGGAAATTCACAAAAATTGCTGAAAAATATGGTGAAACTGAGTCAAGATTATCAGATAAAAATGCTCAAAGACTGCTTCTTTATGCTGTGGCATCAGCATACTTTAATGGCCAGCTGGCAGCAGCCAATAAAGTAATTGCAGAAGCAGATGTCGCATTTAACTGCCGTCAGGTAGATAATGCTCTGGCTAAAAAAAGGGTGGGAGCAGGCTCATTAAGCGATGTATTGAACTTTAAAATCCAGATGAATGCTGCAAAAACCAACCTTATTGTTGCTCAAAGAGAGTATAGGTCAGCAATTATAGGCCTTATGACACTGCTTGATATAACTGATCCCAAAATTATCTATACTGTTCATCTTGCAAGACTTAATCCTGAGAAAAAGATAGGGATCAGCCTGCCTGATTTACAACTCCTGATTAAAACAGCCATAAATAAAAGACCAGATATACAGGAAGCCCAATATGCATTAAAACGCACAAAAGCTCTGGTAAAGCACTCTTATTCAAAATTTTACCCGATAATAAACCTTTCAGGTGCAGTTGAAGGTCAGCGTAAAAAAAATATGGAATTTAAGAGTGACGATTTTGGCAGTTTTATAGCAGCATCCTTTAAATTTAATCTTTTTGAAGGGGGCAATACATTGGCCGGGGTAAGACATGCAAAGGCAAAAAAAGAAGAGTTTAAAAATATTTTTAAGGAAACTAAAAATTCTGTAATAAAAGAGGTTATAAATGCCTTTGAATTCCTTAAATCTGCACAAAAAGCATTGAAAATGGAACAGGCAACCCAAAAACTTGTCATGGACAACCGTAATCTTGTGGAAAGAGAGTACCAGGCCGGACAAACTTCCCTTGTCAGGCTAAATGAAGCACAAAGGGATCTTATCAGGGCAGACAGCAGGCTTGCTTTGTCTCTTGTAAGTGTTTATAGAGCAGATACAGATATTCAAACAGCCACAGGCGAAATTTTAACCCCATTTAATAAATAAACCATGGCAGATAATATTTTTTACCCCAAAGTCAGTGTAATTATACCTGTCTATAACAGGGCAGCATTAATTTGTCGGGCTGTTGATTCAGTACTGGCTCAAGACTTTAAAAATTTTGAAATTATAGTGGTGGATGACGGATCAACAGATGATACGCCAAAAGCACTCAATGTCTATAAAGACAAAATTAAAATTATTACACAAAAAAACAGAGGGGTCAGTGCAGCAAGAAACAGAGGCGTTAGTATATCTTCAGGACAATATATAGCGTTTCTCGATTCAGACGATATGTGGCTTCCTGAAAAATTATCAACTCAGGTAGCTTTTTTTGAATCAAACCCGGATACCTTTATTTGCCAGACAGAAGCTATATGGATAAGAAACGGCATTAGAGTAAACCCTAAAAAAAAGCATAAAAAACAATCAGGCATGATATTTACACCTTCACTGCATCTTTGCCTTGTAAGTCCTTCTGCTGTAATGCTGGAAAAAGAGTTCTTTGACATGTTTGAAGGGTTTGACGAAAATTTGCCGGCATGTGAAGATTATGATTTGTGGTTGAGAATAAGTTGCAAATATCCTGTAGCTTTGATTAACATTCCGCTTATAATCAAGTATGGAGGACATGAGGATCAGCTTTCAAAAATGCCTGGCCTTGATAAATTCAGGATAAAAGCTATTTGTAAAAGTATAGAAAGCGGGCATTTATCAAATGAACAAACCAAGGCTGCCATATCTGTTCTTAAGAAAAAATGTCAGGTTTATGCCAATGGATGTAGAAAAAGAAACAAACTGGCAGAAGCTGAAAAATATATGTATTTATACGCAAAATGGTAATACTCTATTGAATATAAGATTTCTTCAAGTTTAAGACAGAGGAGTCAGATAATGAATAACTTTATGTTGATGGAGCCAACAAATCAGACATTTCAGGAGCTTTTCAGCAATGGAGTGAAGTACATTGTGCCAAGGTTTCAACGGGATTACGCCTGGACCCAGGAACAATGGGAGGATTTGTGGGCGGACATTGAAACTCTTGCTGAAGAACATTATCATTATATGGGCTATATTG
>JASFBI010000042.1 GCA_030149595.1 Desulfobacterales bacterium | reverse complement strand
ATTTTCATTCGCAATATTAGAACTTCCATCTGTTATTCCGAGATTTTCAACCATTATTATACCCCAACCTTTTGAAACTTATTAAAAATCAAATAAATTATCTAATTAAAATCAATAGTTAAAGAGAAACAAACATATGTCTGCTACTTAAAAAGATCAGCAAAACGATAAGCTTTGCTTTTTATCAAAAAAAAAAAGCACAACTCTTCAGTATGCAATTTTGCTACAAAAAAAATTGTGTTTTTTGATGAGACATCAAGTTATTTTTTTAACATAACCGCTATTTTTCCTACTATATCAAATTTTTAAGTTTCTTTCAACAAAAAAAAAAGGATCAGCAAAAGCTGATCCTTTTTTTTGTACTTATTATAATATTAAAACACTACATTTCTGTTTTATATTAAAAACGGAACCATAAGAAGTGCTACAACATTTAATATTTTAATCATTGGATTTATTGCAGGTCCTGCTGTATCCTTGTATGGATCGCCTACTGTATCTCCAGTTACTGCAGCTTTATGAGCATCACTGCCTTTTCCGCCAAGATTTCCATCTTCAATGTATTTCTTAGCATTATCCCATGCTGCTCCACCTGTAGTCATGGAAATAGCAACAAAAACACCTGTTACTATACTACCAATTAAAAGACCGCCCAAAGCAACCTTACCAAGTAGCAACCCAACAAGAATAGGTACTACAACAGGAAGAAGTGCAGGTAAAACCATCTCTTTTAAAGCAAATTTTGTTACAATATCAACACATGCTTTATAATCAGGTTTTGCTGTTCTCTCCATAATTCCAGGAATTTCGCGGAACTGACGACGAACTTCCTCAACAACAGCACCGCCTGCTCTACCAACTGCACTCATAGCGATTGATGCAAACAGATAAGGAAGAAGTCCACCAATAAACAGACCAATTAAAACATTAACATCTGCAAGATCAAATTTAATTGTAGAGCTTTTTCCATGAAGACTAAATTCAATTACATAACAGGAAAACAGAACGATAGCAGCTAAGGCTGCTGAACCGATTGCATAACCTTTTGTAACAGCTTTTGTTGTATTTCCAACAGCATCAAGCGGATCAGTTACAGCACGTACAGACTCATCCATATCAGCCATTTCAGCAATTCCACCGGCATTATCTGTAATAGGACCGTATGCATCAATTGCGATAACCATTCCTGTCATAGACAGCATAGCCATTGCAGCCATTGCTATTCCGTAAACTCCTGCAAAATGATGTGCAAGACCAATTGAAAGACAAATAGCAAGTACAGGAGCAGCTGTTGACTGCATACTTACAGCAAGACCTGCTATCATATTTGTTCCATGTCCTGTAGTTGAAGCCTGGGCAATATCTTTAACAGGTTTATATATACCTGTGTAGTATTCAGTAATAATAACAATTACAACTGTTAAAATAAGCCCTATGAGTGTACAGTAATAGATAGCCATGGGATCAAGACCAGGAATATCAACAATAAATTTCTTTACAGCATAATAGAAAACTATACCTGAAATAATTGCAGCTCCAAACATCCCTTTGTAAAGAGCACCCATTATATATTCGCTATCTCCAAGTTTTACAAAGAACATAGCAATCATTGAAGAAATAATAGAAATTGCACCAAGGATTAATGGGAAGAGAGTTGCCATATCATTTTTAGGAAAAAGAAGGTGACCAAGAAGCATTGCAGCAACTGCGGTAACTGCATATGTTTCAAAAAGATCAGCTGCCATACCGGCACAATCACCAACATTATCACCAACATTATCTGCTATAGTTGCAGGGTTTCTTGGATCATCTTCAGGAATTCCAGCCTCTACTTTACCAACAAGATCAGCACCAACATCAGCACCCTTGGTGAAAATTCCTCCGCCTAAACGGGCAAAAATAGAGATAAGGCTACCACCAAATCCCAATGCAACCAGTGAAATAACATCATGGGTATATAGATAAAAACCTGCAACTGATGTTAAAGCAAGACCGGCAACAATCATTCCTGTTACAGAACCACCTCTAAATGCCATGTCAAGACCAGCACTCAATCCATTTTTGGCAGCTTCTGCTGTTCTTACATTGGCTATAACAGAAACTCTCATTCCAATATAACCTGCTATAAAAGAAGCAATTGCTCCAATGGCAAAACCAATAGCATTAACAGGACTCATTGCAAAATAAATTATTAAAAAAATTACTGCACCTGCAATAGACATACTTTTAAGCTGACGATTAAGATATGCTATGGAACCTTCCTGAATAGCTGCTGCTATTTCAGCCATTGCTTCATTTCCAGCTGGTGCACTCTTTACTATACCTGCCAGAACAAGTGAGAATAGTATACCCACAATACCTACCAGCATACACGTCAATGGAATATTATTCGCTATAAAATCCATACAAAAAAACCTCCACATTAAAATTTTTAAAACTTGTTAAAATTCAATTAAATCTGTTCATACAAACACTTTTCCCGAAACACAACAATGTTTGTACAGCATCCACAGACATTGTTAACATACTTTGAAGATACTTTTCATCTTCAGATGGGAAAACACTTAAAACATGCTTGTTAACTGGCCTGTTATGCTCCGGCCGTCCAATACCAAAACGAAGCCTCGCAAAATCACTGCTTTGAAAAGCCTCTATTAAAGAATGAATTCCTTTATGCCCTCCATCCCCTCCTTTCATTTTTATTTTTATTTTTTTAAAATCAATATCTATATCATCATGTATAATCAATATCTCCTCACATGATATCTTATAAAACTTAGCAAGAGCAAGAACTGGAGGCCCGCTCAAGTTCATATAGTTTTGGGGCTTGGCAAGAATAATTTTATTATCTTCAAAGACCCCCAAACCATATATATTATTAAATTTTTTTTTATTAACCGGTATATTAAAATGATTTGAAATTATATCTATAACCATAAAACCTGCATTATGTCTGGTTCTATTATATCTGTCCCCTGGATTTCCCAATCCAGCTATAAGACAAATCTTTTTCTCGCTCATTTTAATTAATACCTTGTAGCATATATGTCAGCGGTTAGTCAGATTCCTTCTTTTTCTGTTCCTCAGCAACATCACTCTCACTTTCAGCATCACCTTCAACGCCTTCTTCGCCCTCACCTTCTTCGTCCTCAACTTCTTCTTCTTCTCTGCTGATAAGAACTGTAATAATAGTAAAATTAACATCAGCTACTGCCTCAACCTCTTCAGGCAGAGAAATATCATTAACATGAATAGAACCGCCAATATTAAGATCAGTTACATCAATTATTACAGATTCAGGTATATTCATGGGAAGACACATAACTTCAAGCTCTCGTCTGATAATCTGAAGCATTCCACCCATTTCAACACCAATTGAGTGCCCTGTAATTTTCACAGGAATCTTAACACGAATCTTGTTTTCTAAATTAACTTCATACAGATCAATATGCAGTATGTCACGGCTTAATGGTTGAGTCTGAATTTCCTTTATCATAACAACTTTTGCTTTTTCTTCATCACCATCAAAAATAACATTAATTACTGCTTTAAAAATACCGCCTTTTTTAATTAATTTTTCAAGGTCACTTTTTTTCAGTGAAAGTGAAACACTGCTGGTACCTGGACCATACATAACAGCAGGAATAATATTATCTCTTCTAAGCTCTTTTACCGAGACACCATCTTCAGGCAGTCTCTTTTTTACATTAAGTTTAAGTAACTCCAAAAGACGCTCCTTTCTAAAAAGCTTTGTAAATTTTTACACAAACAAGGAGGTTACAGAATCCCCCCTGTGACTTCTGATTATAGCTTCTCCAACCAGAGGTGCAACAGAAAGCACCTTGATTTTTTCCTCTTTGGAAGCTCTGCCTGTAAGAGGAATTGTATCGGTTACAATAAGACTGTCTAAAGCAGAACCCCTTATACGATTAACAGCAGGTCCTGACAAAACAGGATGTGTGCAGCATGCATGAACCTCTGCAGCACCATTTGCTCTTAATGCACCTGCTGCTTCAGTCAATGTTCCGGCAGTATCTGCCATATCATCAATAATTATGGTCTTTCTGCCAGCTACATCTCCTATAACAGCCATAGCTTTTGCTTCATTTGGTTTGTCACGGCGCTTATCAATAATTGCAAGCCCCGCTCCCAATCGTTTTGCAAATGCCCTTGCCCGTTCAACTCCTCCTGCATCAGGTGATACAACAGTTATATTATTATTAAATTTTTCTTTAATATACTTGAGTATAACCGGTGCTGCAAAAAGATTGTCAACAGGTATACGAAAAAACCCCTGTATCTGACTTGCATGTAAATCCATGGTAATCACTCTGTCTACCCCTGCAACAACTATAAGGTCAGCTACCAGTTTTGCACTTATGGGCACTCTGGGAGCAACTTTTTTATCCTGTCTTGCATATCCATAATAGGGTATAACAGCAGTTATTCTTCGTGCTGATGAGCGTTTTAAAGCATCAATCATCAAAAGCAGCTCAACAAGATTTTTATTTACAGGAGCACATGTTGATTGAATTATAAAAACATCATCACCCCTTACGTTCTCATTAATTTCAATCTGAATCTCACCGTCACTAAATGTTGTAACAGTAGCTCCTCCAAGTTTCATACCTAGATATCTGCATACAGCATCTGCAAAATCCGGATTAGAATTCCCTGAAAATATACTTATTTCTGATCTTGCCATTTTTACTTTTACACCTTAAAAATTAAACTTTTTTATATTAAAATAGCACATTTGGCTGGGGCGGGAGGGTTCGAACCTCCGAATGCAGGAATCAAAATCCTGTGTCTTACCACTTGACGACGCCCCATTATGACATATATTAAGACTAACCTGATTTGTACAATAAAATCAGTAAGGCACTCCTTCAACCTTTTTTTATTTATAACCTAATACCATGAGCGAGGTTGTAAATACCTTCCAGTCATACTTCTTTTTAATATTCATACAGGCAGACTCTGCTTCATGTATTTTATTAAACAGTCCAAATACAGTAGGACCGCTGCCTGACATTAAAACCCCTTCTGCTCCATATTGCAACAAAACGTTCTTTGCAAATCCAATTTGCCGATAATCTGATATTGTTACTGATTCAAGATCATTATATAGATTAAATGCAGTAATCAATTTACCTTTATCAAAGGTATCTTTAATAATTTTTTTTTTGGATTTTGTCAATCCTAAATTAAAATTATTATACACATCTGAAGTTGAAACCAATATATTTTGATTAATAAGCACTGCATAATAAGGTTTTATATTTAAGCATTTTTTTAATTTTTCCCCTATTCCTGTAGCAAATGCCGGCTTTCCAAAAATAAAAAACGGAACATCAGCCCCTATAAAAAGTCCCATTTCCATGAGTTTTTTATGGGTAAAAGGATAATCATATTTTTGGTTTAACCAGCAAAGAACAGCTGCAGCATTACTGCTGCCTCCTCCAAGACCTGCAGCAACCGGTATTTTTTTTTCAATATTAACCTTAAGGTTACCTTTTATACCCAATGTTTTAAAAAAAAGAGCTGCTGCTTTATATGCTATATTTAAACTGCCTTCAGGAACATCTTCATGCCTGCAAAAAACTTCAATACCATTATTATTATTGCTGATAGATATAGTATCATGCAAATCCACAGGGCAGATCAGAGAAAAAAGATTATGATATCCATCATCTCTTTTTCCGGTTATTTTTAAAAATAAATTTATCTTTGCAAAGGATTTTATTTTCATATTAATAATTTTAAATAAAAAATCATAACTTTTTTAAAAACTGCTATTTTGTAATCGTTATTATAATAAAACCAAAAGACCTTCTCTTGACAAAAAGATTAATTACGCCACCTTTTTTAGTTTTACCTATAAGCTTTTTAAACTGGACAACAGAATTAATTCTTTTATGATTTAGCTCTTTTATTATATCACCCTTTCTTAAACCTGCCTGCGAACCTTTGCCGGAACTATTTAATCCTGTTATAATTATTCCTTTTTTCTCAACAAGATTAAATCTGCGTGCAAGACTGTTTGTAATATCAGCAACCTCAATGCCCAATTCATCTTCTAAAAAATTATTATTTGACTCAAAATTAACTTTATTATCTTCTCTTTTTGCAATTTTTACCTTTATGTTTTTTTTACTGCCTTTTCTTAAAACAGTAATTCTGACTATCTGTCCTACGCCTGTATCTGCTATCATCCTTGTAAGATCCCGGACAGTTTTAACTTTTTGACCTGCAACTTTAATAATTACATCGTTAGTTTTAATACCTGCCTTATAAGCAGGCTCACCATCTATTACCTCTGTTACAAGAGCTCCTTCAGCTGCCCCTTTTATGCCGTAATAATTTGAAAGCTCAGGGGTTAGATCCTGGATCATAACTCCAATCCAGCCACGGGTTACTTTGCCTTTTGCTTTAAGCTGCTCTATAATTCCCTTTGCAAGACCAGCAGGTATGGCAAATCCAATTCCGCTTCCTGCTGCAATTATAGCTGTATTTATACCAATAACTTCGCCTCGCATATTAAGCAGGGGGCCGCCACTGTTTCCTGGATTTATTGAAGCATCTGTTTGTATAAAGTCATCGTAAGGTCCTGACCCTATAACACGACCCTTAGCACTTACGATACCTGCGGTTACTGTCTGTTCAAGTCCAAAGGGACTTCCAATGGCAACTACCCACTCTCCAACTTTGAGTTTGTCTGAATCTCCAAGTTTTAGACAGGGTAGAGTAAATCCTGCTTCAATCTTTATTAAAGCAAGATCTGTTTTAGAATCACGTCCAACAACCTCTGCTTCAAACTCCTTGCCATCTTTCAGCTTTACTTTAATAGAGTCTGCTTTTTCAACAACATGGTTATTAGTGACAATATAACCTTTTTCATCAATTATAAAACCGGTTCCCAAACTTTTTTTTTTATATTCCTGCTGCTGTTCGCTGCCAAAAAATTTTTCGAAAAAATCATTAAAAGGGTCATTACCGTTAAACTGTCCCCTGGGTCTTTTTGAAAACTGACGAAAAATCCTGCCAGAAGTCTTACTTGTTGATTCTGTTCTGATATTTACCACAGCTTGTCCGGAATTTTCTGCAAGCACGCTAAATGACTCAGGAAAATAAAACCCCTTCTCCCTGGCAAAAGCATCTGATCTTATAATAAAACAAAAAAAAATGAAAAAAAGGGCAAATTTAAATAGATTACAATAAAAATTATTATAAGTTTTTCCTGGGTTTTTAACAAAAAAAAGCATTTTTTCTCCTTTTAAAAACTTCATTTTATAATATTATTTCCCCTTTGCATTAACATACATTATTCTAAGATCATGCAGTATGTTTTTTATCAAACTGGCCTCTTCGAGAGAGAGGTTTCCCATGGTTTTCTCCTGAAGCATACCTATAACATCTATAGTCTGCTTTGCAAGAGTCAGGTTTACAATCTTTTTACCTGTGCCAGGATCTTCAACTTCTCCAAGATGATAAAGGGCGGATGAATTTAAAGAAAATAAAAATGTCGAAAAATTTATTCCAGGAAACAGTGTTTTTTTTTTATTACCATCTATAGTTTGTTTTGCCTCAGACATTATATCCTCCTTATCTATACATCTTAATAAATGAAGAAAATTCGTAGTATCCACTTGATGGACAAAGCTCTCCAATAAAAAACTTTTACCCATACAAGTACAAGTGTGAATTATCTGGTGGCTGAACGAAAAATGTCTTTTTTATTCAGCCACTGTATTAGATAAAAATTTTAATTCTCAAAAGACCTGATATATTCTGACTTCAGACAGGCTGTTACAGAACCAAACAAAATATTTTTCATATATAATATAGCCTGTCGATAAAAAATCTTGCCTTTTGTTCAGACACTTTATAAAAAAAATAGAACATACCCTCTTTACAGTTCAAGAGGCTTTACAGATTTAATTAATGGCAGTGCTGTTAGTTTTTCCAGTACATCTTCTGGTATAGATATATCTGTTCTTATAAAAATGATATTTCTTTCCCCGTCATCTTCCTGGCCTACCATCATTCTGGCAATATTAATGTTATTTTCACCAAGAGTCATCCCTATGCTGCCTATGGCACCAGGTTTATCAATATTATGAATTAGTGCAAAATTTCCTTTTTTGGGGATAAGTTCAAGACGGAAATTATTTATTTTAACAATCCTTGGCTCATTTTTACCAAAAATTGTTCCTGCAATAATATTTTCCCCCGTTTCTGTTAAAACAGTTACTGTCATAAGATTATTATAATCAGAGATATCGCCGCTCTTTTTTACTGTTATACCAATACCCATATCTTTGGCAATAATCGGAGCATTAACTGAATTAACCTCTTCCCTGTACAGATGTGAAAGCACACCCTTTACAACAGCTATTGTAACCGGCTCAAGGTCAAGACCCTTAAAATCACCTGCATACTCAATTGCAATTTCCTTTATGGGATTTTCAGAAAATTGAGATTGAAGTGCACCAATTCCATCTGCAAGAGACAAAAATGGCTTAAGCTTTTCAAGAAGCTCTCCGGTTACAGAAGGAGCATTTACAGCATTTAAAACAGTACCTTCTTTAAGGCATTTGATAATTTGACTTGCCACAGCAACTGCCACATTTGTCTGGGCTTCACGGGTAGAAGCTCCAAGGTGCGGAGTAGTAATCAGCTGTTTTAAACCAATAAAATCTGTTTGTCCCGGAGGTTCTGTTTCAAAAACATCAAGAGCTGCCCCTGCTACTTTACCGGAAACCATGGCGTTGTATAAAGCTTTTTCATCAATAATACCACCCCTGGCACAATTAATTATCATAACCCCATTTTTC
>JASFBI010000374.1 GCA_030149595.1 Desulfobacterales bacterium | reverse complement strand
GTCAACACCGGAGGATTTTTGTGAAACTATATCTGATTTTTATAATACTGTTAAAGCCTGTTTAATTCTTTTTGGTTAACCTCTTACGGCTGTAACCCACCATACCAAGGATGCCTACGCCCATGAGCAGGATAGTTGAGGGTTCTGGGACAGGGGCTGTGGTGGCATTTTCATAGTCTAAAGTAAAGGTTGAAGATGCTAAATATAGGGAATTCTTGTCAGCCACTTCTTTATAGTTCAGAGCCACGTTCAGAGGATCACCTGCATTCCAAGTAATAAAAATATCCGCAATATCAAACTCAGTAGAACCATTCCAACCCGATGACCATGACCATGACCCATCCCTAAGCTGTCCCTGCGAAATCCCTTCGACGACAATTGTTTCATTAGAAGCGTTTACGTGACTAGCAGAAACTTCCAGAGTTGCATAATTTACAACATCATAAGGCACCTCAAAATCTGCCGGAGTATCATGTGTCCATGTGTAAGTACCAGAGTTAGGCTGATCGGCTCCTCCTAACCAAACATCTAAATTTTCAGTATCAGTAAAAGTAATAGCACTCGCACTTCCAACCATCCCAAAAACCAACATCATGGCACATAAAAACATTAAAAACTTTTTCATTTTTCTTCCTCCCAAATTAAAAGATTAAAAAATAATGATTAAACCCATTTACTTCTTACTTAAGTTAGGAAGCAACTATTATGCCACTTACATAACCCTTTGGAATTTAACACTTTTTTAATCTCTATCCCGCCTGCGGCCCGGCCATTGTAAAAAAATCCGACACGTAAAGTAAACAGCAATCTGCACCTTTTTTGCGATACAATCACTTGGAAGCTTGTAATTGCAATAGTTCACACTATTTTTATAAAAAAAATGAAAAATTGAATGGGAAAAAGCCTTTCAAAATGGTGTCGTAATACTTTACAGTTTGGTGGGGAATGTTTATACGGTATGGTGCAGATGAGAATAAAGATGGGTAGAATTCAACCACGGAAGTAAAAGCACCTTATCCTATGATTTATAATACGAAAAAATGCATCTTGATAAACAATTTTTAGTAATGATACCGTTATTTGCTAATGGCATAACATTAAAAATATGTTCATAATCTGATTTCTTTGTTTTTAAATACATGGTAACTTAATAAAATTATTCCTGCTGAAAGTGCGGTTATACTGCTTATAAGAAACATGACAGAACAGGTGGTTTTTTCATATAAAAAGCCGTTAAATAGAAAACCTATGGTCATCCCAAGACCGTAGGTAATAGCATTGTTTGCAGCTTGTGCAAGGGTTTTTGATTTTTTAGGGGATATTTTATCCATATACAAAAGGCTTGCTATGTGAAATGCTGCATAGGTTATTGCGTGTAAGAGTTGGGAAAATATAATCAGAGCCGGTGATTTTGTAAAATAAAGTATAAGCCATCTAATGGCTGCTGTAAAAAAAGAGAAAATAAGGACATTTTGTATTGAAAAACGTTTGAAAATAATATCTGATTTAATCATTACAATTATTTCAGCAGCTGAAGCAATTGCCCAGGAGATACCTATAAATGTTTTTCCAAAATTCAGTTTTTCAAGGTAGATAGAAAAAAATCCATAATAAGCTCCGTGGCTTACAAGCATTAAAAAAGCACAGAACATAAAAACAAGAACATTTTTCTTTACAAGAAACTTTGTATCAACTAAGCTGATTTCTCTGTTTTTTACTGTGGCTTTTGGGATTTTAAAAGAGATAAAAGATTGTATTAATGATCCTGACAAAATAAGAGGAATTATAATATCTGTATTATATAAATCTATTATTTTGCCTGTAAGAACCACAATAAATATAAAATTAAGTGACCCCCATACTCGGATTTTCCCATATTTTTTTTTCCCTTTTCCAAGTATTTCCATGGAAAATGTTTCTAAAAATGAAATAATCGGGGAATAAAAAATACCATAGATTATGCTGATTATCAGCATAATGGTAAAATCTGAAGTGTATAGAAAAAAAGTCCATGCAAGGGTACTCAAAAAATTACAGAGAATAAATATAGAACGTCTATTTTGGTATTTATCTGCTATATACCCCCATACAAAAGGGAAGATAATAGTTGCTACAGTTCTTACAGCAGAGAGAATACCTATCTGGTAACCTGTAAAACCAAGGTGATAACAGTATAAATTGAAGTATGGAAGAAAAATACCAAGGACTCCAAAATACAGGAAATACTGGCTCTGCATGATCAGTTTTAAAGTTTCTTTTCTGCTTTTTTCTGTTTCCATACTTTAGAGTTTTAAAATATAAGGCAAATTTACTAATTAGTTTTTATAAAATTGTAATTTTAGAAAGCAGGTGGTTATTTGAAATTAACCATAGCAGACCGTTAGGATGTTTAAATTTTAATATTTAAACATCTTAACGGTCTGTCAATAAGCTGACAATAATATTATTTTTCTTTTTTAGCAACAATAAGAGTCCAGTAGCCTGGTTTTTTATGTAAAAACTCTGTTATATCAGGCACAATTTCCTGATTGGGTAGACCGCAGTTTATTATTCCGTAACTTGTGCTGTCCATTTTAGCCTCTTTTATAGAAGCTACTATATCAGGTGTATTTTTGTATGCCTTCATAAAAACTACATTGTCCGGTTTAATTTTAGTGTGCCTTAATCTATCCCCTCCATTTACACCTGAAAGAATTAAAAGAGATTCTTCTCCTTCCATTAAAGGTATATTGATGCTTGCAGCAGCTGCCTGGTATGATGTTATTCCTGGAATGGTTTCTATTTTAAGCTCAGGAGAGAGTATTTTTATATGTTTTAAAATATAACCATAGGTGGAGTATGTTAGTGGATCTCCTAATGTCAAAAAAGCTGCATTTTGACCAC
>JASFBI010000373.1 GCA_030149595.1 Desulfobacterales bacterium | reverse complement strand
AGGAAGTCCAACCTATTTTGGAACTATGGCAGCTCCTGTAAAAAAATTAATAGAGGAAAGTGTAAAACAATTTGGAAAACATGAAGGTAAAGTAGGAGGTGCTGGTACATCTTCAGCGCAAATAGGAGGTGGTAACGAAACAACGCTTCTTAGTCGTATTAAGGCATTGCTGAGACATGGCATGAATATTCAGGGAGTGGAGAAAGGCAACCATTATGGCCCTGTCTATATAAAAGAACCAGATAAGCAAGTTATCAATGAATGTATAAACTATGGCAGGCTTATTGCTAATCTAGTTAAAAAGATTTGCTAAATACAAAAACAATCTTAAATTTTGACCAAGCATCATGGATGATAATATAAAAACAGATAATTCTAATCTGGTTGCAGACTGGCAATCTCTTTTAAGAATATTTGTCTTTACAGAAAATGAAGCGGCTAAAGCCACATTACTAAAATACATGGAACAGATTCTTTTCGGTCTTCAGGACTTTTTAGAAAAGCATGTAGGAATTACAGAAGAGATAAGTCTTAATAAATTAAACAGCTTTTACAGAGATTCTAAAATAAATTGCGAACCGCAAAAAAAACTTGCCAATGTAATAACAGATGTAATAAAAAATGTAACACCTTATGCTGTTAACGTAGCTTCTCCATATTTTATAGGTCATATGACCTCTGCTATCCCTTTTTTCATGGTTCATCTAAAAACCATAGTCTCTGCTCTAAATCAAAACGTTGTAAAACTTGAAACATCAAAAATTTTTTCTGTTATTGAAAAACAGGTCCTTGCAAAAATCCACCGGCTTATTTTTAATAAAGATGAATGTTTTTATCAGTTACATATACAAAATGCAAATACTTCATTAGGTGCTTTTGTTGAAGGTGGAACAGCTGCAAACTACACTGCCCTATGGGTTGCCAGAAACCTGGCTTTTGCTCCGAAAAATGGGTTCAGAGGTGTTGACAAAGAGGGTATAGCTGCTGCTTACAAAGCATATAATGTAAAAAGAAGCGTAATACATGTTTCAAGAAGAGCTCATTTTTCATTGCGTAAAGCAGCTGGTCTGCTTGGAATAGGCAATGAAAATGTTATTGCAATTAATGTTGATAAAGAAAACAAAATAGATTTAAACCGTCTCAAAAGAGCAATCCATGAGATAAAACAGCAGGGAGATATTAAAATCATTGCTGTTGTTGGTATTGCAGGAACAACTGAAACCGGCAACATAGATCCTTTAAGAAAAATAGGCAAAATTTGCACAGAAAACAAAATCCATTTTCATGTTGATGCTGCATGGGGAGGACCAACTTTAATGTCTAAAAAGTATAAATACTTATTAGACGGGATAGAACTTGCCTCCTCTGTTACAATTGACGGCCACAAACAATTTTATATGCCCATGAGCTGCGGCATGGTTTATTTTAACAAACCTGACTATATGGATATGATAACTTATCATGCTAACTACGTTAACAGACCAAGTTCATTGGATCTTGGCATAAAATCCATAGCAGGTTCCAGGGAAGCAAATTCCTTTATTTTAGACTGTGCTTTAAAAATAATGGGAAGCAATGGATATGCTCTTCTTATTGAACACGGAATAGAAACCGCAAAAAAATTTGCAGAAGAGATTGAGAAAAGAGAGCTTTTTCAATTAATCACATACCCTGAACTAAATATTCTTACTTATAGAATATGCCCACCTGAATACAAAAATAAATTAAACAAATGTAATGATAAAGATCAAAGCATTATAAATAAAAACTTAAACACTATAAATCAGAAAGTACAAAGAATTCAAAGAGAAGCAGGTTTGAGTTTTGTTTCAAGAACAACAATTAAAACAAAATACTATATAGACGATGTTATTGTCTTTAGAACTGTAATCATGAATCCGCTAACAAATGTTAAAATTTTAAATAAAATTTTAACAGAACAGCAAAATATATATAAAAATATTTCTGACAACATAACAAAAACCCGTTAGACTTCTTTTTCAAAACATACAACAAAACTATATTCTGCCTATATCAGCAGTTGAGACTTAAAATACCTGCTTTGCAATTTGATTTTTTATGCAATTAATTTTATAGTGATTAAAAATTAATGTATCTATCATAAAGACCTTAATACGGATCTTAAAAATTTAATGGTTAAAGCTGCTATCTTAACACTTAAAATATTCATAACTACAATAACATCCCCCGCACAGGAGGCCTTTTCTTTTTTCTGTCTCAACACAGACCAGAAAAAAGAAGGTCTACTACCAGATATTTTTCCTCTATATATAAAAACAATCAAACTGAGGATAAATAAAGGAGAGAATCAGGCTGCTACAAATTAAAACTTAAACGATAGTATTTTAAAAATATTAATACAAAATGAATAATATTAAAAAAAACAATACCATATTTCAAAATCCACCGCACCGGATGATAATTAAAATAGTACTACCAGTGCTTGTAATAATTATAGCAATTATTACAGCTTCATATATTCAAAAAACCGGACCCAGACCTGTGAAAAACCCTCCTGAAAAAAAGATTCCTATGGTTCAGGCCAAAGCTGTCTACAGCTCTACCAAACAGGTGATAATTTATGCCATGGGTACAGTTATTCCTGCTAAAAAACTAATACTAACACCCCGTGTATCAGGAGAAATTGTAGAAACTCATCCTGATTTTTTACCAGGCGGATATATAGCTGCCAAAG
>JASFBI010000372.1 GCA_030149595.1 Desulfobacterales bacterium | reverse complement strand
AATTATTGGCGAAAAACAGTTATATAATGTAATAAGTTATGAATGACAAATCGTTTAGCGATACTAAAAGCATAGAGTTAGATATCATTGATATACCGAGTTCAAATGAAGAAAAAACAAGTAGTTCCGAAGATGTAACAATAAAAACAAAAAGAGATAGCCGTATAATCAAAAAAAACAAGAAATTACTTATACCCCTGATAATAACAATACTTATTTTATCTATAGCTGTCTTATTTTTCTTAAAAAAATATAATAATAACACTTTTACAGATAAAAAAAATAATTCTTCAACTTACTATGAAACTTTAGATCCTATAATAAGTATACTGGGGAAAAACAAATCTATTAGAATAGTCTTAATTATCGAATGTAAAAGTATAAAATTCAAGGAAAAAATTAAAAAACACAGATTAATAATTTTAGAAAGTATAAAAAATAAAATAAAAACAGACCAAATGCAGCAAATAATTATAGAAAATAACCACAAAATTTTAAAAGAGTATTTAAAAAATCATATAAATACTCTTTTAAAAAAAACATATGTATCCAATGTTTTTTACTCTGATTTCCTTATTTTAAAAAATTGAGAAAATTTACACTAAGAGGTTCGCTCAAAAATAAATTAGCACATTTAAGCAGGCCATAAGCTCTGTTTAAGGCAAAAGTTTCTCCGGGTGAAGATTATCATCTGTTTTAAAATCTGTAATATCAGCTTTTTTATCAACACTAAAATTACTTTTAAATAGATCTTTATCTATTAAATCACTACATCTTACAATTTCAGGAATCAACATATCAAGATCATCTATTCTGATTTTATACATGTTAACCTGTTGCATATTACCTGCAGACGTTATTTTGACAGTTATATGATAACCTCCATCATTTTTTTCTATTTTGCCGGTTAATATATAATCTACAGACAAATAAATACCCGCATCAGATATTATTTTATCTGTATAAATATCACCTTCGGCATGCACTGCCTTTTCAACTACATATCTATCTGAAACAGATAGATAGTCTATCTCATTAAGTCGTGAAAAAAACATATCATATATACCTTCTTTAACATAATCTATATTTTCATCAGACTCCACATCAAACGGAACAATAGCAAGCTTCACTGATTGTGATAAACAGACCCCGTTAAATAAAACAGATAAAACCAAAAAAAACAGAATAAAACTTATTTTCTTCTCTATTTTCATTTTTTATAACTTCTTTTTTAAAATTTGATTTACTATTTTAGGATTAGCTTTTCCAGAAGTAGCTTTCATAACCTGACCTACAAAAAAGCCCATTAATTTAGTCTTCCCTGCTTTATAAGCTTCAACCTCTTTTTTGTTATTATTTAGAATTTCATTTACCAAACCCTCTATTTCTGATTCATCTGTTACCTGAACCAATCCTTTTTTATCAATAATATCCCCTGGAGCATCTCCTGTCTTAACCATTTCTAAAAACACAGTTTTCGCTATCCCGGCACTTATTATATCCTGATCAATAAATTTTAATAACCGGCCAAAATCACCCGGTGAAACAGAAATATCTGATAGTGTTCTCTTTTCAGAATTCAAGATCTCCATCAAAGGTCCCATGATCCAATTACTTACAAGCTTTGGCTTTGGAAAAATTTTAAGACAATTTTCAAAAAACTCTGCGATATTTTTATCTGCTGTTAATACATCTGCATCATATAAAGACAAAGCATACTGATCAATAAACCTTGCTTTTTTATCATCAGAAAGCTCCGGCAATGTCTCTTTTACAGATTGTATCCATTTATCATCTATAACAAGAGGCAGTAAATCAGGATCTGGAAAATAACGGTAGTCATGGGCATCCTCTTTACCTCTCATTGGAGCAGAGCGCCCATTTGCATGATCCCACAGCCTGGTTTCCTGAATAATCGTACCGCATTCCGCTAAAATTGATTCCTGACGCCTTATTTCATATTCTATAGCTTTCTCAACATGTTTAAACGAATTCAAGTTTTTAAGTTCCGTTCTTGTCCCTAACTTTTTTGAACCCTCAGAACGTATGGAAACATTGGCATCACATCTAAAGCTCCCCTCTTCCAGGTTCCCGTCACAAATATCTAAATAACGAACAACAGAACGTAACTGACGCAGATAAATACCTGCCTCTTCTGCTGAGCGCAAATCAGGTTCACTTACTATTTCAATTAAAGGAACTCCTGTTCTGTTAAAATCCACACAACTAACAGGTCTGAACTGATCATGAATAAGTTTTCCTGCATCCTCCTCCATATGTATTCTTGTGAGCCCTATCTTTTTTTTTATACCATTAATATCTATTAATACATAGCCATGTTCTGCTATTGGAAGTTCAAATTGAGAAATTTGATATCCCTTTGGAAGGTCAGGATAAAAATAATTTTTCCTGGCAAACCTATTTACCTCTCTTATATTACAATTAGTAGCCAAAGCCATTTTTATTGCAAAATCCACAACTTTCCTATTTAAAACAGGAAGAGTTCCTGGCATACCTAAGCAAACAGGACAAGTATGCGTATTAGATTCTGCTCCAAACATTGCAGAGCAATTGCAAAAAATCTTTGTTTTTGTTTTTAACTGAGCATGAATTTCAAGCCCTATAACAGATTCAAATCCCATTTAATTAGACCTTTTTATAATTTTAATCTTCCCTGATTTTAATTCACACTCTGTTTAACCCAAATATTATCCGGAAAACCCGACAGATAACTGCAATATCTGGATAAAACAAATAAGTAATCAGATAAACGGTTCAAATATACAATTATCAAATTAACCTGTGTGCAGTATAAAGCTTCCTTCTGTTCTTCAACAAGAGAAATAACATGCCTTTCAGCTCTCCTGCATACTGTTCTTGCAACATGGGCATGGGCTGAA
>JASFBI010000371.1 GCA_030149595.1 Desulfobacterales bacterium | reverse complement strand
GTTTTATGTCAAGGGTTTTTCTTGTTTTTTATTATTATAAATACTTTTTCTGACAAACTGATAAGGATAACATATTAATTTTATAACGAAAATGATGGATACTCTCTGTTAAACAATTAGTATTTTTAATGAACAGCCATGGCACCCTCAAACCTTATGAAATTAATTATATAAAAATCTACAAATGGGCATTTCCTATTTTTACCTCCTCAAAGGTTTTAATATCTGCCAGCACTCTTGTAGAAGCTTCGAGCAAAGTAAAAGCAACAGCTGCCCCTGTACCCTCTCCCAGTCTAAAACCTAAATCAACAAGTGGGTTTAATCCAAGATGTTTTAGCATAAATACATGACCTGCTTCTACCGAATTATGGCTGGCAAAAAGATATGCCCTTGCATAAGGAGCCAGCATACAAGCCAGCAACGCCCCTGCTGTTGAAATTAACCCATCGCAAACAACAGGTATACCTTTTTGAGCACTACCTATGACAAGCCCTGCGATACCTCCTATCTCAAAACCACCTACCTTGGATAGAATATCTATGGGATCATTCGGATCTGGTTTATGCAGAGCAAGACCTTTATTTATAACAGCAATCTTCTTTAAAAGGGTTTTATCATCTATCCCTGTACCCCTGCCTGTTAGCTTATCGACCGATATACCAGATACAGCGGCAATTATTGCAGTAGATGGTGTTGTGTTTCCTATACCCATATCGCCTGTTCCGATTATATCAATACCGCCCTTATTTAAAAGTTCATCCACAATATCTATACCAATTAAAATAGAATTTATTGCCTGCTTTTTTGACATGGCAGGCTCTACAGCAAAATTATTAGTACCTTTACCTATTTTTTTATGAAATATTGGAAGATATGGATCAAAGTCATAATTAACTCCAAGATCAGCTACCCTGACCTCAGCACCCGCATGTTTTGCTAAAACATTTATCGATGCACCTCTATTTACAAAATTATGCACCATCTGTGATGTAACTTCTCCTGGAAAAACAGAAATACCTTCAGCCACTACTCCGTGATCTCCTGCACAGGTAACTATAACCTTTTTATCAAGAGACACATCCAACGTATTAAAAATACCGGAAAGCCTTGCTGAAAGACCTTCAAGGACACCAAGACTCCCCTTGGGACGTGCTTGCTGAGAAAGACGAAGCAGAGCTTTTTTCAAATATTTTTCATCAGGCAGAACAATAGAATCTATAATTTCTTTTAATTTTTCCATAATATTTAGTGTCCTCAAAAAATATAAATCATAATACAAATAAAATTTTACAAATAAAATTTTTAATTTATTTGCATAAACACAGTAAATAAATTAAAAATAGATTTCTTTAATATAACATACATGGCAGATTTATTTGCCACAATGAGATTTGAAACTCTCATGCGTACAGTTTGTTAGACGGAGTTTCATATAAAAAATGTAAAAAAAGGGTAGGCATAGGCCAAAACTATTAGAATCAATATTTAAAAAGGTGAAAAAATGCCACAGGAAAATGATGTTGTACTTATTTATATTGAAAACTCTCCAGTATTTTTTGCCAGAATTGAAGACATTTCTGCTGATCACAAAAGAGACTGGTACCATGTAACTCTTCTTATACTCAAAATCCCTATGGAATCCATAGTATGGTTAATAAAAGATCAATATATCAACGGGGACGAGTTTACAATGAACGGGAAAAAAGTAAGGATTGAAAAGGTAAACCCTTTTGTCAAACCACTGAAAAAGAAAGAATTAAAAAAAAATATGAAACCCAATAATGATTCATCAAATGTGATCTCTCTTTTTGATAAAAAAAGATAGCACCTGCCCAAAAGCTGCTACAAAATACCAGCTTTATTCCTTTTACGCATTAAACCTAAAAAGTTTTTTTATTCTTTAACAGCCTGTCGGGAAAAAAACCTGTCTGGACTACCTTTTTCTAAAACTTCAAACTAAACAAGAGTCTCTCTTGTTGGACATTTTATACAACGTATTAAGCTTAAAACACTCCTTATTTAAAAAAGTAGAACAAAGAGTATTTTTTAAACCATATTAATATTTTTTGCAATATTTGTGTTTAAAAACAAATAAAAATTCTGTTGTGTTTCACAACTTTTTTTGACATTTTAAATATATAAAAAATAATTTCAAACAAAGTGAATTCATGCCCATATCAGCTCAGGAAATAAGTAATGTTTTTAAAACATTAGCTGACAGTTCAACAGCAAAACATTCCAAAACTTTTTTCAAAACAGGGAAAGGTCAGTATGGAGAAGGAGACATATTTCTTGGCATAAGAGTTCCTGTAATAAGAAAACAGGTAAAAAAATTTATAAAAATATCAAATAAAGAAACACTGTTAATTCTCAAATCACCTTTCCATGAAGAGAGACTTTTTGCTATTCTGGTTTTAGTAGAAAAATTTTTAAAAGGGTGTAAACAACAACAGGAAAAAATTTATGATCTTTACTTATCACACATTAAATATATTAATAACTGGGACTTAGTTGACAGTTCTGCAAGCCAGATCGTCGGCCGATATTTATATAATAAAAATAAAATGCACCTATATACCATGGTCCAGTCAACAAACATCTGGACACGCAGAATTGCCATAATAGCAACTCTATATTTTATCAAACAACACAGTTTTAACGACACATTACAAATAGCCACCCTTTTGCTCAATGATAAAGAAGATTTAATCCATAAAGCTGTTGGCTGGATGTTAAGAGAGGTAGGTAAACGGGATATAAATATTGAAGAAAATTTTCTAAAAAAACACTATCTTAAAATGCCTCGTACCATGTTAAGATACTCCATTGAAAAATTTGAAGAAAACAAAAGAAAGGCATACTTAAAAGGTACTATATAATTTTTCGAGTGCAGGAACAACA